>CAKZOF010000603.1 GCA_937135995.1 uncultured Pyrinomonas sp. | reverse complement strand
CCGTCGGCGGCGGTGATCATCCAACGCCGATCGTGGCGCAAGCCGAACTCATCGACCTCGGCTCGCGTGAGCGCAATTCCGGCAGCCGACTTGAGCGGATAGACGTAGAGCGCGCCGACCTGTACAACCTGCCTCTCTGCCTCGAACGCACACATCGCCGCACGATCCTATCACCGTTCGGTCGTGACGAAAATTCCACCGATCAGTTAAACTTTCGCTTGGCCCACGTGCCTAAATCGCCGCATAGAACAAGGGGGTTGATCATGGGAACCACACGGCGTCCGCCGCTCGACCTGCTCGATCTCGCCACCGGCTACCAACGCGCCAAAACGCTCTTCGCGCTGGTTGAACTGGAGATCCCAACCATGCTCGCCGCCGGCCCGCTGTCGCTCGACGAGATCGCGCGCCGAACCAACATTCATCCAACCGCCGTTGATCGCTTGCTCTGTGCTGGCGTCGCGCTCGGCCTGCTCGCCCGTGAGCGTAACCTGTTCGCCAACACGCCAACGTCGGCAAACTACTTGGTCAAGGGCACCGAAAGCTATCTCGGCGACTACCTGTGCAAACAAGACCGAACATCTTACCCGCGATGGGCGGAACTGGTCCAACATCTGCGTCGCTGGAAGCCAGGCGCGCCGACTCAAACGGCGCCGCCAGATGATGCGCCAACAGCGCATCACAACCTCGCCCTGATGATCGGTGCCGCGCTGGCCGCAAGCTACGACTTCTCCGCCCACTCGCAACTGCTCGATCTTGGCGGCGGCACGGGCGCAATGTCGATCGCCATCTGTCGCGCCCACCCGCACCTGCGCGCCGTGGTGGTCGATCTCCCTCACGTCATCGAGCACGCGCGGCGCTTCATCGCCGAAGCCGGTCTTGCTGACCGCGTCACCACCCATGCGGCCGATTTCAAAGCAGATCCATTGCCCACAGGGTTCGATGTCGCGCTTCTCGCCAACCTTCTCTCCGTCGCCAGCGAGGAGACCAATCGACACCTGTTCAAAACCCTCTACGAACAGCTCCCTGATCACGGGGCAGTCATCATCAGCGGCTGGATTCTGAACGATGTGCGCACCCACCCTCTTCTGCCCGTGCTCTTCTGCCTAGAAGATGTCTGTTGGAATGCGCCCGATGTTGAACGCACGGCCTCGACCTATCGCTGTTGGCTGCAGGCCGCAGGTTTTCAGCAGATCGCGTACTGCGAATACTGCCCACCGACGAGCATGCTCGTCGGACGCCGCTGGCCACGCCCTTGACCCAAAGGACCGACGCCACCGGACGGGCTATTGCGAATACTCTTCACAAAAGGATTAATTTGCTTTATCCTTGGCGTGAACTGGTCGTTCGGACGCTTATGGAACTGACGCAACTTGAATTCTTCCTGAAAGTGGTCGAAGAGAAGAGCTTTTCCAAAGCGGCTGACCGCGTCTTTCGCACGCAACCGGCCATCAGCATCGCCATTCGCCGCCTCGAAGAAGAGGTCGGCGCGCCGCTCTTCGATCGCTCGCAAAAGACGCCGACGCTCACCGAAGCCGGACGCGTCTTCTACGATTACGCGCGGCGCATCATCGCCATGCGCGACCAAGCGCGCGAGGCGGTCGCCGAGCTGCGCACGCTGCAGAAAGGGCGCGTCCGCATCGGCGCCAACGAAAGCACTTCGCTCTACCTGCTGCCGCAGGTCATCCTCGCCTACCGCAAGCGTTACCCAAACGTCAAAGTCGAAGTCTATCGTGATGTGTCCGAGAAGCTTCCACGCGAAGTCCTCGACCGAAACTTCGACCTCGCGCTGATGGCCTTCGAACCGACCGATCCCGAACTGGAGAAGTTCCCTGTGCTCAAGGACGAACTCGTCCTCATCCTCTACCCGGATCACCCGCTCGCCCAACGCGAATACGTCACCGTCAAAGAGTTGGGCAACGAGTCGTTCATCGCCCACAACGTGCGCTCGGCGTCGCGCGCCAAAGTGATCGAGTCCTTCGCCCGACACAACACGCCGCTCAACATCGCGCTCGAACTAGCCACCGTGGAGACCATCAAACGCTTCGTCCAACTCAAGATCGGCATCGCCTTCGTCCCGCGCATGTGCATCCGCGAAGAACTCGAACGCGGCACGTTGCGCACCGTGCCCGTACGCGGTCTGTCGTACCAGCGCACGCTCTGGGCGGCCCACCGCCGCAACGCTGCGCTGTCGCACGCTGCGGCGGCCTTTGTCGATCTCCTGCGCCATCACGCCCGTTCTTGATAAAAGGTAGTTATTTTACCATAAAAATTATACCACTTACTTTATAAGTAAAAATTATTTCAGTTTTCACTA
>CAKZOF010000602.1 GCA_937135995.1 uncultured Pyrinomonas sp. | reverse complement strand
CACTTAATTTCCGTAACTAGAAACCTAGTGCTTTATTGAACGGCATCCTCAACCTGAGAGACATCAAGTTCTAGTGACGTGGCTCGACCGAGAATGTTGACGGAAACTTTCAGCCGCCCCTTATCTTCATCAACGTGCTCGACCGTCCCGATAATTCCCTCGAAAGGACCGCCGATCACGCGGATCTGATCGCCTACACGGAACTTTACAATAACTTGCTGGCGATCCGGACGCTCACGAATTGCGTCGAAGACGTTGTTTATCTCGGCCTCTGAGAGTGGGGTGGGATGTCCTTCTGGGCCGAGAAACATGCTCACGCCTTGGATCTTCTGAATGAGGTCAAACAGGTGATTATCCGCCTCCATGCGGATGAACACGTAGCCGGGCATCACGTTCCGGTAGACCTCGCGCTGTTTGCCACCCTTGGCCTCAAGCATCTTCTTTAGAGGAACAAGTACTCGCTCGACCTTATGGGCAAGGCCTTCGATTTCGGTAAGATGCTCAATTGCTGTCTTCACCCTTTTTTCCCAGCCCGTGAATGTCTGGATGACATACCACTGGAGGTTGGCTTGTTCGCTTTGGGGTTTTTGCTCGGCCATTTCCGCCACTGCCCTTTCGAAATGCTGCATCAGGTGCCGATGAGAATGAGCAACTGCATGATTTTCCCAAGAAGGGCATCCACCACGCCGACGCCGATGCTGAGAAAGATGACAACGACCAGTACGACGACGGTTGCGCCATACAGTTCGCGTTTCCCAGGCCACGTGACCTTTTTAAGTTCCGCAACAACTTCATCGAAGAAGACGCGGACCTTGCTCGTTTTTTTCGTCTGTTCCATCGATCTCTCTAGTCCCCTTCAACGGCACCACAGTGCGGACGACCGGCGCTCACCGTTCGGACGCACAAAAACTTGGCAGACCAGGAGGGACTCGAACCCCCAACCTGCGGTTTTGGAGACCGCTGCTCTAACCAATTGAGCTACTGGTCTGCACGCTCGGCGCGCCATCTGAAGCTCGTCGGCGCCCCCCTTCACTTGGTCTCTTTGTGAAGGGTATGCTTACGGCAGTGCCGGCAAAACTTCTTTAATTCGAGTTTCGCTTGCTGCTTTTTCTTGTTTCGCGTGGTCGTATAGTTGCGACGATCGCACTCCGAACACGCAAGCGTAATGATGTCGCGCATTTGTGACTACTCCGCAAACAAATCGGTTATTCGCCGGGATAAAAACAGAAAACCGCCCCGCCGCGGGGCTCAAAGCCAAGC
>CAKZOF010000601.1 GCA_937135995.1 uncultured Pyrinomonas sp. | reverse complement strand
CCGAAGCGCCCACCGAGCGGGACCGGGCCAGCTACGTGCCCGACGACTGGCAAGCGCTGCGTCGCAACGGACAGTTGGAGCTCATGCCGTCGCACTATGAAGTCGTCCCCGGCCTTCACGTCGAGACGGTGCCCGGCCACAATCGCACGATGCAGTGCGTGCGGCTTGAACAGGCCGGACGGACGCTCTATTTTTTCGCCGACATCGTGCCGACGCGCGCCCACGTGCCGTATGCGTGGATCATGAGTTATGATCTGTTTCCGCTGGAGACGCTGGCGGCGAAAAAGAGGCTCTTGCCGCAAGCCGTGCGCGAAGAGTGGTTCTGCTACTTCTATCACGATCCAGACGCGCCGCTTTGTCGTCTGGTCGAACACGAGGGACGCATCGTGCCCGTCGAAGTGAACGAGGTGGAGGTTCTCGCCTGAAACGCCGAACGACGACGTGGCGGGTGGAAAACCCCACGCCGAAGGAGCGGAGTGTGAAGCGACAAGGGGGCGAGCGGAAAATTCCATGACGAAGGATCGAACGATATGGTGACGGCACGAATAGGGATCATTGGTGGCAGCGGACTCTACCAGATGCCTGAACTCAAGGAGATCGAAGAAATCGCGATCGAAACGCCATTCGGCAAACCGTCGGACGCCTTCATCGTCGGGACACTCGAAGGCGTGCGCGTCGCTTTTCTGCCGCGTCACGGGCGCGGCCATCGTATCTTGCCGACGGAGTTGCCCTTTCGCGCGAACATCTACGCGATGAAGCTGCTGGGCGTCGAACGCATTCTGTCGGCGTCAGCGGTCGGTTCGTTGCAGGAGCGATACGCACCGCTCGACATGGTGATCCCGGACCAGTTCTTCGATCGCACGCGCGCCCGCGCGCATGAATCAACCTTTTTCGGCGATGGAATCGTCGCGCACATCACGTTCGCTCATCCGGTCTGCGCCGAGTTGGGCGACGTACTCGAAGCGTCGTGTCAGGCTGTCGGCGTGCGCGTCCACCGCGGCGGGACGTATCTCTGCATGGAGGGACCAGCCTTTTCGACCAAAGCCGAATCGCACGTCTATCGCTCGTGGGGCATGGACGTAATCGGCATGACCAATTTGCAAGAAGCGAAGCTGGCGCGCGAGGCCGAGATCTGCTACGCGACGCTGGCGCTCGTCACCGATTACGACTGCTGGCACGAAGAGCACGATGCGGTGTCGGTCGAGACCGTGGTCGAGAACTTGAACAAAAACGTCCGCAACGCGCAACTCGTCATGCGCGAAGCGGTCCGCCGGTTGAACGCTGCTGATCGTCGTTGCGAGTGCGGTTCGGCGTTGAAGAACGCCATTTTCACCGCACCCGATCTGTGGCCCGAAGCGACAACCAAACGGCTCGAGGCGATCATCGGAAAGTACAAACCGAGCGGGAGGTGAAGCATTCATGAAGAACATGGTGCGGATATGTCCGGTGGTTTTGTCGGTCATCGTCGCGGCCAGCGCCGCGGCGGGACAAACGGGCGTGCGCCGCGGACCCGATCCGACGACCATCCGCGACGCAGCGCTCGAAAAAGAGTCGCTGCACAATTTGGAAGTGGCGCGCCACTACTTCAAGATGAAAAAGGCTTATCGCGCCGCGCTCGATCGCGTCGAGGAGATCATCGCTGGCAACCCGAACTTTTCACGCTTGGACGAAGCGCTCTACATCGCCGGCATGAGCAGCCTCTATCTTGCCGAGAACAAAGGCAAGCAGGCTCCGCGCCTTTCGCCCGAGAAATTGCGCGACGATGCGCGAACCTACTTTACGCGCCTCGTGCGCGAGTTTCCCGATAGCCCGTTTCGCAAAGAGGTTGAAGAAAGGTTGACCAAGCTCGGCGGCCCCAAGACGGACCTGCCGGAAAAATGACGACCGTTTAACTCGATCTCAAATCACAGGAGAACTTCGACAGTGTCTTTACTGGTGGTTGGTTCGGTGGCCTTCGATGCTGTGGAGACGCCGTTTGGCAAGCGCGAGCGAATGCTTGGTGGATCGGCCACGCACTTTTCGCTTTCGGCGAGCTTCTTCGCCGACGTGCGCATTGTCGGCGTGGTCGGCGGTGATTTCGGCGCGGAGAACATCGCGTTGCTTCAGCGCCACGGCGTGGACACGACCGATCTCGAATGCGTCGCCGATGGCAAAACCTTCTTCTGGCGTGGGCGCTACGACTACGATCTGAACACGGCCCACACGTTGGAGACGCAATTGAACGTCTTCGCCGATTTCAAACCGAAGCTGTCAGCCGAATCGCGTGCGGCACGATTGGTCTTTCTCGGCAACATTCAGCCCGAACTCCAACGCGAAGTGCGAGCGCAAGTCCCGAGTGCTCGCTTCGTCGCGCTCGATACGATGAACCTGTGGATTGAGACGGCGCGCCCGGCGTTGCGACGCGTCATTGAAGAGGTCGATGCCGTCATCATCAACGATGCCGAAGCGCGCCAACTAGCCGAGGAACCGAACCTGATTCGCGCCGCACGGCGCATACTTTCGTGGGGACCGCGCGCTGCGGTGATCAAACGCGGCGAATACGGGGCCGCGCTGTTTACGCGCGAGAACTACTTCGCCATTCCGGCTTATCCGTTGGAATCGGTCTTCGATCCGACGGGCGCTGGCGACACGTTCGCTGGCGGTTTCATGGGCTACTTGGCCAGTTGCGCGACGATCGACGAGGCGGCCATGCTCAGCGCAGACTGCCTGGTGCTGGTCGTCGGTGGCATCACCGGCGACGACCCCACCGACCTGGCCGGCGCACGCCGCCGGGTGCGCCAGGTGCTCGCCGAACTGGCGGACTATGCCGCTCAGCGTGAAGTGCAGCTGGCTCTGGAGCCGCTGCATCCCA
>CAKZOF010000600.1 GCA_937135995.1 uncultured Pyrinomonas sp. | reverse complement strand
AGTTGCAAACCATCGCCAAACTGCTCATCGGAGGCAAGTGAGGCGTGTCAGCGACGTCACGCATCGAAGCTCTCGAACGAATGCTGGCCGCCGAGCCGGAGAACACCTCTGTGCTCTTCGGTCTCGCCAAAGAGTACGAAAAGCTCGACCGTCCCGAAGAGGTCATCCGCTTGCTCGGGCGCTACCTGCAATTGGCCGACGACGAAGGCAACGCCTACGGGATGCTAGCGCGCGCTTACGAGAAATTGGGCCAGCGCGAGCAGGCGCGCCACGCGCTCAAACAAGGCATTGCTGCCGCCGAGCGCCACGGCCACCCGTCCATGGCCGATGAGTATCGCCTGCTGCTCGAGGCCGGCTGACATCGGTTCCGCCAGCGCAGTTTGACAAACACCAAGGAGCGATCCGACGACGAACATGGCGACCCAAATCAAAACTCAAACCTACCGCGGTCTCGAACGCGACCAACTGCTCTCGATCTTCCGCACGATGTACATGTCGCGGCGCATCGACGACAAGGAGATCCAACTCAAGGGGCAGAACCGAATCTTCTTTCAGATCAGCGGAGCCGGACACGAAGCCGTGCTCGTCGCCGCAGGGATGGCCCTGCGACCGGCTTATGATTGGTTCTACCCGTACTACCGAGACCGCGCCCTCTGCTTGCAGTTGGGGATGACGCCGCTCGAGATGCTGCTGGCTGCCGTCGGCGCCGAAGCCGATCCCAATTCACACGGTCGCCAGATGCCCTCGCACTGGGGCAGCAAGAGGCTCAACATCGTCACGCAATCATCGCCAACCGGAACGCAGTTCCTGCAAGCGGTCGGCGCCGCCGAAGCCAGTTACCGCGCCGCATTGATCGACGAGATCAAAGACAAAGTGCTCGGTTTTCGCGGCGACGAGGTCGTCTACTGTTCGGCGGGCGACGGGACGACCAGCGAAGGCGAGTTCTGGGAAGCGCTCAACACGGCTTGCAACCTGAAACTTCCCGTGCTCTTTTTGATCGAAGACAACGGCTACGCCATCAGCGTTCCCGTCGAGGTGCAAACAGCTGGCGGTGACATATCACAACTGGTCTCCGGTTTTCCTAACCTCTTGATTCAAAAGTGCGATGGCACCGATCCCATCGAATCGCTCGAAGTGATGCGCCGCGCCGTCGAATATTGCCGCGCGCGACGCGGACCGGCGCTCGTCCACGCCAAAGTGATTCGCCCCTACTCGCATTCGCTATCCGACGACGAACGGCTCTACCGTCCGGAAGAAGAGCGCGCACAAGAAGCGGAACGCGATCCGATCCGTCGGTTCGCCGCGCTCCTGCTATCGGAAGGGATCGTCAGCGAAGACGAATTGCAGCGGATCAAAGACGAAGTCGATGCCGAGATCAATCGCGCCACCGACGTCGCGCTTGTCAGCCCGCAGCCAGCGCCCGAGACGGCGACGCTCTACGTTTTCTCGCCCGACGTCGACCCGACTTCCAAAGAGTTCGACACCGAAGAAGGCGTCGAACTCACGGGCAATCCGGGCACCATGGTCGATCTGATCAATCGCTGCTTGCACGAAGAGATGGCGCGTGACCCGCGCATCCTCGTCTTCGGTGAAGATGTCGCCGATTGCTCGCGCGAACAGTACCTTGAACGGGTCAAAGGCAAAGGGGGCGTCTTCAAAGTGACGGCCAACCTGCAACGGCGCTTCGGTAGCGCGCGCGTCTTCAATACGCCGCTAGCCGAAGCCAACATCGTCGGACGCGCCATCGGCATGGCGACGCGTGGCCTCAAACCCGTCGTCGAGATACAGTTTTTCGATTACATCTGGCCCGCCTACCACCAGATACGCAACGAACTGGCGCTCATCCGCTGGCGCTCCGGTGGCGAGTGGAAGGCGCCGGTGGTGATCCGCGTTCCCATCGGTGGATATCTGAAAGGCGGCGCTGTGTACCATTCGCAATCGGGCGAAACGGTCTTCACACATGTCCCCGGCTTGCGCGTCGTCTATCCGTCGAACGCGCTCGATGCTAACGGATTGCTGCGCACGGCGATCCGCTGCGACGATCCCGTCCTCTTCCTCGAACACAAGCACCTTTATCGTCAAGCTTACAACAAGTCGCCGTATCCGCCCGACAACTTCATGATCCCGTTCGGCAAAGCCAAAACCGTGCGCAAGGGAACGGACGTGACCATCATCACCTATGGCGCGCTGGTCCAGCGTTCGCTGGTTGCGGCCAAACAGGCCGAGCAACAAGGGATCAACGTCGAGGTCATAGACCTGCGCACGCTCGTCCCATACGATTGGGAGGCGATCGCTGAGAGCGTCCGGCGGACGAACAAGGTCATCGTCGCGCACGAAGATTCGCGCTCGTTCGGCTTCGGCGCGGAGATCGCCGCGCGCATCGCCGATGAACTGTTCGAATACTTGGACGCGCCCGTGCGCCGCGTCGCCGCGCTCGACACGTTCGTCGCCTATGCGCCACAACTCGAAGATGCCATTCTCCCGCAAGTCGGAGACGTACTGCGCGCCATCACGGAGATCTACAGCTACTAGTTTCGCCGCAGCGGGCGTGCCGACGCGCAGCTTCGCCGGCAGGGGTTGCGTCGCGGGGCAGCGATGACTATAATTCCTGCCCGTTCGACGTCCCCAGAAGAGGCCGAAAACAACAAGCGCGCTGGTCTAGCGAAGCAACACGTTAAACAACATGGTCAGCCCGCTCAGGTGGAGAGAACCTCGACCCTCGACACCGCGCCAGAACATTTGGCGCGCGCTGGCGACGACCGCCCTGCAAATAGCGCGCACGGCGCTGTCCGAACCGTATCAACTCACCATTGAACGACGCGTCATACACCTCCGTCGCCTGCCGCCCGAACTC
>CAKZOF010000599.1 GCA_937135995.1 uncultured Pyrinomonas sp. | reverse complement strand
ACTGTGGTTCGGCCATCTAGATCCGTGCGCACGCCGCCCATGAAGTAGTGCGCAGCGGGCGACACCGGGATCGGCTCGCGCGCGATGTCCACCCCGTAGCGCCGACAGGTTTCGTAGATCTTCGGGAATCTCCGCCGCAAAAAGCGCTCGTCGAGCGCCGTCATGTCGAGATAGACCGTTTGCGCGCCAGTGCGCTTCATCTCGGCGGCGATCGCGCGGCTCACAACGTCGCGCGGCGCAAGTTCAGCCCGTTCGTGATAGCGCGGCATGAAACGCTCGCCCTCCGCGTTGCGCAGCACACCGCCTTCGCCGCGCATCGCTTCCGACAGCAGAAAACGCGGCGCGCCCGGAACGTTGAGCGCCGTCGGATGAAATTGCACGAACTCCATGTCGGCCATCTCCGCGCCAGCCGCGTAGGCCATCGCCATGCCGTCGCCCGTCGCCACTTCCGGATTGGTCGTGTGCCAGTAGATCTGGCCTGCGCCGCCCGACGCGAGGATCACCGCTCGCCCGCGCAACTCGCGCAGCGCGCGCACCAACGGATCGCGGTAGAGCACACCGCAACAACGCCCTTGAGAGACGATGAGCGACTCGGTGGCCGCATGCGGCAGGAAGATGATCTGTGACTCGGCGCTCGCCCGGGCCAGCAATGCACGCACGATCTCGTGACCCGTCGAATCACCATGCGCGTGGAGAATGCGTCGGCGTGAATGCGCCGCTTCCTGTGTGAAGACCAAACGCCCGCTCTCGCGATCAAATTCCGCGCCCCACGCGATCAACTCCTGTATGCGACGGACGCCGTCTTCGACGAGCACGCGCACAGCTTCTTCGTCGCACAGCCCGGCGCCAGCGCGCAAGGTGTCTTCTTCGTGAAGTTCTACTTCATCGTCTTCGGCAAGCGCCACGGCGACGCCGCCCTGCGCGTACTCGGTATTCGATTCTTCCGTGCGATCTTTAGTTAGGACCGTGACGTGAGCGCCGCTTTTTGCCACTTCGATCGCCGCGCGTAACCCAGCGATGCCGCTTCCGATGATGATGAAATCAGTCTCCAACAAAGCTCTCCTCTCTTTTGGACGCCAAGCCCAGAAGACCACAACCGCTGGTGGTCGTACCACTAAAGCTTGTAGCCACGGTCGAACCGATAGTTCTCAATCGCTTCGGCTAACAATTCTAGCAAGCGATTGAGCGCGCAGACAAAGCTTGATGAGCACGGAGCGGCCGGACGTAGCTTTTGCACGAGAAAAGCGCGTCGAGCTTGGTCCGATGCGACTTTGCGCAGGCAAAAAAAGAGCGTGTGCGAAGTGGGTTCGCCGTCTCGAACGACACTCGCCTGTGCGCTCCTTGCTTCAGGCGCCGATGTTCACGGCTTGGCTTTGCTGATGAGCAAGCGGAGCATGGTTTGAAGCTGCGTGGTGGTGAAGGGTTTCGGGAGAAAGACGACGGCACCGGCAGCAAAGCTATCCGTGGAGAGTTTCGGGTTCTGCTCGGCAGTCATCATCATCACGGGGATGCGCATCAAGCGCTTCTCGGTCCGCATGTAACGGAGCAGCTCCGGCCCTTGAATGTGCGGCATCACGACATCGAAGATGCCGGCGACGAAGTTGGCATCCGTCTGGAGTATTTTGAAAGCTTCGCGCCCGTCGCGTGCCTGTACGACGGTGAACCCCTCTTTCTGCAGAACAGCCGTCACCAGCCGCAGAATGGCTGGGTCGTCGTCAGCGACGAGGATGCGACGCGGAGTTTGCAGATCGGTGGCGCTCAACTTTCAACCTCGGCGAGTTCGGGAGCGTAACTCGACGCGCCACGGGCGCGTCCTGTGCATCGAGCGCTTTCATTTAAAGCCAAAAGGCGCTGCTTTTCAAGTGGCGACCGCCTGATTGGCCTCGTCGGCCCGCGCCAACCGGGCGGCCAACTTGATCGCCGCCACCATGCTCGAATGCTCGGCGATGCCTCTGCCGGCAATGTCGAAAGCGGTGCCGTGGTCCACCGAAGTGCGGATGAACGGCAGGCCCAAGGTGACGTTCACCGCTTCGCCGAACGACAGGCATTTGACTGGGATCATGGCCTGATCGTGATAACAGGCGACCACCGCATCAAACTCGCCGCGCGCCGCGCGCAAGAAGACCGTGTCGGCTGAAACCGGCCCGTAAACCTCGATGCCCTCGATCTGTCGGCAATATTCCACGGCCGGGACGATCTCCGAGGCCTCTTCAACGCCGAACAGCCCGCCTTCGGCTCCGTGTGGATTGAGCGCCGCCATGGCGATGCGCGGGCGCTCGATTCCCCACCGCCGCATCTCGCGGTGCGTCAGGCGGATCGTGCGGATGATGCGATCGCGTTCGACCAAGCGGATCGCCTCGGCCAGCGGCACGTGCGTGGAGAGCAACACGACACGTAAG
>CAKZOF010000598.1 GCA_937135995.1 uncultured Pyrinomonas sp. | reverse complement strand
ACGCTCTCTTTCATCATCGCTAACGAAATGGGCGCACCCGTCCGCTCGACGTCCGGCCCGGCCATCGAACGGCCCGGCGACCTGGCAGCCATTTTGACCAACCTGCAGGATGGCGAAATCCTCTTCATTGACGAGATACACCGGTTGAATCCAGCCATCGAAGAGGTGCTCTACCCGGCGATGGAGGACTACCAACTCGACATCGTCATCGGCCAGGGCACGGCAGCGCGCACGATCAAGCTGGATCTACCGAAGTTCACGCTCGTCGGCGCGACGACGCGCGCCGGCTTGATCACGGCACCGCTTCGCGGGCGCTTCGGCATCGCCTTTCATCTGGAGTTCTACAATCACGATGAACTCGAACTGATCGTCCGTCGTTCGGCGGAGATCCTGCGCGTTGAGATCGACCGCGACGGGGCGCGCGAGATCGCGCGCCGTGCGCGCGGCACGCCGCGCATCGCCAATCGGCTGCTGCGCCGCGTGCGCGACTACGCCGAGGTCGAATACGACGGACGGATCACGGGCGCAGTGGCACGCGATGCACTCAACCGCATGGAAGTAGACACCTTCGGCCTCGACGAAATGGACCGCAAACTGCTGTTGACGATCATCGAGAAGTTCGGCGGTGGCCCGGTGGGACTCGGCACCTTGTCGGCTTCCATTCACGAGGAGAAAGATTCCATCGAAGAGATCATCGAACCGTATTTGATCCAGATCGGCTTTCTCAATCGCACGCCGCGCGGACGCATGGCGACAACGCTCGCTTACAGGCACTTCGGCATCGCGCCGCCGGTGCCATCGGCGCCGAAACTCTTCGGCGACGACGCCTAAGGCGACGCCGCAAAGAGATGCGCCGACCGTCCACGCGCCGGCGAACGCTCGCCCACAGCCGCTTCGAACGCAGCCCGCGGCGAAGGGAGGTGACCGCCGAAGATAGGGCTAGCATCTGGAGTGGACTCGAGTCGCTTCGAACCCTGTGGCCCGATGTTCGGGCAATGTGACCTGTGCTTATCTCCGATTTCGACTACGAACTTCCCGAAGAACTGATCGCGCAGCAGCCAGCCGAACCGCGCGATGCGTCGCGCATGTTGGTCGTCGAACGACATACCGCGAGCTGGCAAGATCGCAGCTTTCGTGAGCTTCCGGAACTGATCCGCCCGGACGACGTGCTGGTGATCAACAACACGCGCGTCTTTCCGGCGCGCTTGATCGGACGGCGCGAGCCATCCGGCGGGCGCGCGGAGCTGCTGCTTCTCGCTGAACGCGGCGAACGGCAGTGGGAAGCGCTGGCGCGCCCGGCGCGTCGCATGCACACCGGAGCGCGCCTTTCCTTCGGCAACGGGCGGTTGCGCGCCGAGGTCATCGAAGAGCGCGATGGCGGCGTGCGCGTGGTTCGTTTCGAGTGCGACGATGATTTCAACCGCGTGCTCGACGAAGTCGGACGCACACCGCTTCCGCCGTACATCAAACGCGATCCTCTCAAAGCGGACGCGCCGGATCGCGAGCGTTACCAGACCATCTTCGCGCGCGAACGCGGCGCCGTCGCTGCCCCGACGGCTGGACTCCATTTCACGGCGCGCGTTCTGGAGGAGATACGGGCGCGCGGCGCGCACGTCGTCGAAATTACGCTTCACGTCGGGTACGGGACGTTCGAACCCGTGCGCGTGCAACAAGTCGAACGTCACAAAGTGGCCGCTGAACGGTTCACCATCAGCCCTGAAACGGCGCAAACGATCAACGATGCGCGACGCCGCGGCGGGCGCCTCATCGCCGTCGGAACAACCAGCGTGCGCGCGCTCGAAACGGCCGCCGACGAAAACGGCCTCATCGCGCCGCGCACCGGCGTTACACACTTGACGATCGTCCCCGGCTACCGCTTTCGCGCCGTGGACGCGCTTTTAACCAACTTCCACCTGCCGCGCTCATCGCTGCTGCTCTTGGTCGCGGCCTTTGCAGGAAGGGATTTGACGTTGGCCGCTTACCGCCACGCCGTCCAAGCGCGGTATCGCTTTTACAGCTACGGCGACTGCATGCTTATAATCTAAACGAGACCGAGAACGGGCCGGAGGAAGCGAAATGGGAGTATTCAGAAAGATTCGTTCGCGCTGGCGTCCCGTCGCCGACGAGCAAGAACCGCCCGCGCCGCCGCTCGATCCCGAGTGGCCCTACTCGATCCGCCCGCTCACGGTCGCCCAACTCGAAGAGTGTTGGCGGCTGGATCAACGCTGCTTTGCCGACGGCGAAGCCTACAGCCGCGAAACTTTTCAGTACCTTTTGACCGCGCCCGATGCGCTCTGCTATCAAGCCAACGCCGCCGATGGAACCATGGTCGGCTTCATCATCGGCATCATCGAACCTGATTTCACAGGCCATATCACCACGGTCGGCGTCCTGCCGGAACACCGCCGGCGCGGCATCGCGCTCCGTTTGATGCAACGGATCGAAGAGGCTTTCCGCAAATGCGGCGTGCGCACCGTTCGATTGGAGGTGCGCGCCACCAATCACGGGGCGCAGAAACTCTACCGCAACCTCGGCTACACCGTCACGCAACGGCTCCCACGCTACTACTCCAACGGTGGCGATGGGTTGTTGATGGTGAAAGCGCTCGAATGAGCGGGACGAAGATGGAAGAAACAGGATCGGGGGGATGCTGCCTGAGGCCGCTAGGCTGCGCCCTTGCGCAGTTCCGTCAGCACTTGCTTGGCAACCGCTTTGAGCGTGTCGTACACGCCGATGCCGCGAGCGGCCACCGCTTCGATGACGGGCTCGCCTTTGCGCTGTAGTTCGGCGATCATCTCTTCGACAGGCACGATGTTCGGCAGGTCCCGCTTGTTGAGCTGTAAAACGTATGGGATCTTCATGAGATCGTACCCGTGCGAACGCAGGTTCTCCTCCAAGTTGTAGAGCGATTCGATGTTGGCATCCATGCGCTCTTCTTGGCTGTCGGCGACGAAGACCACGCCGTCCACG
>CAKZOF010000597.1 GCA_937135995.1 uncultured Pyrinomonas sp. | reverse complement strand
CATCTGGCGGGCGCGCGCCGATGGGAGTGGGTCTGAACAGTTGACCAAACACGCTTCGATTCGTCCGGCCATTTCGCCTGATGGCCGTTTGATCGCCTATTGGTATCAAGAAGACGCGCCCGCCTCGCCGTGGCGCATCGCCATCATCCCGGCGGAGGGTGGACCGCCCACAAAAATCTTCGACGTGCCGCCGTCAGCAGCGCGGCGCGGCTTTCTGAGTGGCTTCTTCTTCCGCGCGCACTGGACGCCAGATGGCACGGCCATCAGCTACATAGACGAACGAGATGGCGTGTCGAACATCTGGGTGCAACCAATCAATGGTGGGCCAGCGCGCCAGTTGACCGATTTCTCTTCCAATTTGATCTTCGATTTCGCCTGGGCGCCCGACGGCAAACGCATCGTCTGCTCCCGCGGCACGGAGATGAGCGACGTCATCTTGATCGATCTCTCGCGCTAGCGCTCGTCACCCCACCGCAATCGAAAGCGTCTGGCGGCTGCGCGCGCCGGACGACTTCGAGCCTAGAGCTTGCAGGCGGCTGGCGTCGAGCCGATCACGGACACAGCAGCGCGCTCGCCTCCGATAAAGAGAAAAGGGCAGCGAAGATGGACGAGTTCTTCGCCGCCCGTTGCTGGCATCCTTGTCGTCCGCTTCAGCCGTTTATACGCAAAGTGCGCAGGACGTTGCGGAAGGCCGTTTGGAAAGCGTCGTAGTCGCTCTCGGGCGCGACCGTGAGCAGGTAAAAGAGATCGCCGTTGTCGAGAAGAGTCGTGTAGACTTCGACGACCTCGGTTCGTCCGGTGATGTAGGACTGCCCTGACAAGCGAACGCGCAGCGCTTCGCGCCCGCTCAAGTACCCGCGCTGGTAACCGCTGCGCTCCGTCAAATACGAGTTGCCTTGCACCAGCGAAGCGATGAATTCGTCGGTCGCGCGGCGCAGATCCGTGCTCGCAGCGCGGCCCACACCGATCTGCACGCCGTGCGTAAAGACGAACTGGCCCTGCACTTCGCCATAAGCTCCATCGGGAGCGAAAATGACGGCGCCGTTTCCGGTCAGCTCGCGCCAATTATCGGGCACGCTGACGCTGAAGAGGTTGCCGCCCGTGTAGGTTCGGTAGTTGCGCGATGGCGGTTCGACGCGCCCCGTGCGCGCGCCGCCGCCCTGCGGGTAGCGCCCGGCCCCGCGCTGTATTTCAGCCATCGATGGCGCGCGCCCCATCCCGGTGAGACGGGCTTTGACGCGCTCGAAGTCTTCCGTGTTGCGGATCGGATTGGAGACGCGCAGCATCGCAGCTTCGCGTTCGATACGTTCGTAGCGGTTGCCGGGATTCGGGTGGCTGCTCAACCACTCCGGGCCGCCGCGCCCGCCTTCGCGCTCGATCGTGCGGAACATGTTGGCCAAGTCGCGCGGATCGTAGCCCGCGCGCGCCATGATCTGCGCGCCCAACACGTCGGCTTGCGTTTCGTATTCGCGACTATACTTGAGAAAGTAGATGCCGAGTCCGGTCTGCGTCCCACCGGCGATGATATCCCCGAGACCGCCGCCGATGATCGCACCGAGAATGGCCCCGGCGATGGCCGGAAGTTGAAACTTTGCTGATTGGGCCTTGGTCGCCTGTGCCGTTCCGTGGCGCAACGCGATGTGCGAGATTTCATGCGCCATCACACCCGCCAGTTCGCCTTCGTTGCGCGCCGCTTCGATCACGCCGCGATTGACGTAGAGCGGACCGCCTGGCAGCGCGAAGGCGTTGATGTCACGCGCGTTGACGACCTTGAACCTGTAACGGAACTCCGGATGTTGAAACTCTGGCGGGATCGCGGCCACCAAACGTTGCCCGACGCGCTCGACATAATCCTGCACCACTTCATCGTTGAGCAGCGGGAGCTGGCGCTCGACCTCGCGCGCGGCTTCTTGCCCGAGCCGTACATCATCGCGTGGGCTGTAGCGATTGCTTGGCGCGCTGATGCGCGTCTGCGCAGCGGCGGGCGCCACGACGAGCGTCAAGATCAGTGTCAGCGCGACGATCGAAGACCTTTGTCGTTCTCTTGATTGCATCTTTGCCCTCCCCATATCGCCTTTTCGCGCCATGACTAGACGAGCGGCACGCCCTGCGATCCGATCGGGAGACATGCCGCTCGTCCGATTCTCTTCCCCCATCAGAGGGCTGAGAACGCTCGGGGGAGAAAGCGTTCAAGGCGCGCGCGCCAACTCGAGAACGCGGCGCGTCACGGCGAAAGTTTGGATGAATCCTAGCGCATCCCGGTTGCAATGTCACGACCTAGCCGCCTGCGCAGTCAAAGATGGGCCTTCGCTCCTTGATTTCGCGCAGAGCGGCTGAATCATCAAACGCAGAACCCACGATCGCCGAAGCGCGAACGAGATCGACGTTGGAAGAAGCGCTGAAGATCGCCGGCGACCGTTTCGGTCGGTGATCGCCTTCTCATTTACGAGGAGCCGCCGGGAAAGCCCACTCTTTTAAGAGTGGGATGAAAGGTGGGAGGAGGTCACTAGCAAAAAAGAGAAGCGTCGAAGACACATCTTCGACGCTTCTTTCGAGCGCAAGATTCGGACGCGGGCGGTTAAAAAACGAACCGCGCGCCGAGTTGCAGCGTGAAAGGACGGCCCACCGGCGGACCGAAGCCGGGACCGAAGAGCGACACCGGCTGCAAGGAGGTTCTCGGGCTGGTCGCTGGACCGAGACCGAGTAGCGAAGGTGATAGAACGCACGGTCCCGGGTGTGGCGAACCCTTGCGGGTAGCACGTCGTGTTCGTCGCGACCACCGACGGCAAGTCAAAGAACTCGATGGTGTAACCACCTCGGAAAAGGGCAATTTCGCCGGGCGCCGACCACGAACGGACGAGCGCGAAGACACAAATTGGGAAAAGCGGACAGCTGAGCTGGAAGTCCACCGAGACCGAGTGATGCTCTGAGCGCGGCCTCGTGCCGAACTGTATTGACAAGAACTGCGCCGTGACGTCCTCCCCCGAATGAATTCGGGGGCATCCCTCGGGATGCCCGAGGGGTGCTTGCGCACGGGGCGCGTGGACCGTAATCAATCCAACTTGGAATGAGGTGACCACGCCGGAGCGCGCCACACGGCCACTACTCCCCTTCGTGGGAGATACCTGGAAGGCGCGCTCGTAGATGTTCAGCGCTCCGTTCACGTCCGCTTTTGCTCATAGAGCGGGAGAGATTACGAGGGGGTCCGTGTATCGATTACTGCCCCCTCGCGCTCCCCCATTTTTCTAAAGTGCCGGTTCGGCGCGAGAAAGCGGGAGCGATCCCGACTGCTTTCGATCTTGCATGACGCCATCCGGCGCGCAAAAGGCGGCGAATTGCCTCTCAGCCGATCCCGAAAACAAAGACCATTCCATCTTGTGCGGGAGATTGCCGCGCCAACTAGAAAAGCTCGGAGGAGAAGTTGCCCTCCCCCTCCGAGCAGCGGCGATGATCCGCACCTCATCGCATCATTCACGGACCGCTCAGGCGCTCTTCCTACGCTGGCGGCGCATAGCAGCAATGCCTGCCAACCCGGTTCCGAGCAACAACATGGTCGCCGGTTCCGGAATGGTCGTCTGAGGCTCGACGGTTATTCGATATTCCTGCGTCCCGAGTATGTTTTGACTATTCGGATCTGGCCCACCTAAGATCGAGAAAGAGCCGATGATCGTTCCGGTGAACGCCGGACTGATCGTCACCTGAAAGAGCGCGATCACGCCCGTTGACTGGCCCGGGTCGAGAAATGCGGGAGCGTTGCTGAAAAAGGGAGAATCGTCAACTCCTAACGCCCCCGGCGGCACGCTGAACGACGTTCCGTTCAGGTAGATGCGCGGCGACCCACCGTTGCCGAGCGTGCCGCTGAAAGTCACCGTCTGGCCGGGCGAAGCCGTCGGATTAGGGTTGCTCAGCGTGAAGGTGAACGGATCAGCCTTCACCGCGACGGGCAGCAGCATGAACGCTGCTGCCGCCGCCAAACTCACAAACAGATTCCTTTTCATTTTCGTCTTTGACCTCCTAAAAA
>CAKZOF010000596.1 GCA_937135995.1 uncultured Pyrinomonas sp. | reverse complement strand
GAGCGACTGGCCAACGAGAACGTAGGAGGCCGTGCCCATGCTGCCCGGAATGATCACGGGCTGTCCCACATGTTTGTAAGGGGCTGGTGTGAGCGCATGGTTGGGGCCGAGCGCGCGCGTCGCGCCTTTGCGGTGGACCACGGCTTGAACTTTGCGTCCGTCGATGTCGAACGATTCGACCTTGGCCGTGTTGTGGACTACGTCATAAAGGACGCGCAAGCGGCGCTCCGCGCCGTAGAGCTCCTTCCAGACTTCGCGGACGAAGTGGGTAATGATTTGGCGATTGGCCCAGGCGAAGTTCATCGCGCAGCGCATGGCGCGGTAGTAGTTCTGCCCTTCGGGACTGCTGAAGGGCACGCAAGCGAGTTCGGGATCAACGAGCGTGATTTCGTATCGCGTCGCCGCATCGAGCGCGACGCGCACGTAGTCGGTGCAGATCTGGTGGCCGTAGCCGCGCGATCCCGTGTGGATCAGGACGACGAGTTGGTTTTCGACGAGACCGAAGCTTGCAGCTGCCTGTTGGTCGAAGAGCCGGTCGACGTACTGGATTTCGAGAAAGTGGTTGCCCGAGCCGATGCTGCCGAGTTGAACGTAGCCGCGTTCTTTGGCGCGATCGCTGACGCAATCCGGATCAGCCTCGTCCATTCGTCCGCGATCCTCGATGTGCTCGACGTCAGACGGCTCGCCGTAGCCCTGAGCGACAGCCCAGTGCGCGCCTTGGCGCGCCACTTGGTCCAGCTCCTGTTTGGTGATCTTGATGGGACTTCCTTCGCCGGTGCCGACCGGGATGGTGCGCATCAAACGTTCGACCAGTTGGACGGTGGCGCGCTTGTCGAGTTCTTGCCGTTGCATGTCGGAAATGAGCAGGCGGACGCCGCAGTTGATATCGTAGCCGACGCCGCCCGGCGAGACGATGCCCTCTTCGGTATCAGTTGCCAATACGCCGCCGACGGGAAAGCCGTAGCCTTGATGAACGTCGGGCATGGCGATGGAGTGGAGCAGGACGCCGGGCAGCGTCGCCATGTTGACTAGTTGGGCGAGCGACTTGTCGTGCAGGATTTGCTCAAGGATCTCTTCGGACGCGTAAAGGCGCGCCGGCACGTTCATGCGCTCCCAAAAGGTTTGCGGTACTTCGTAGCAACATTCGCCGATGAGGCGCAGATCGTTTTTCGTAGGCACGCGAAATTCAGCCATGATTAAACACCTTCCTCGGAATTCAAGATAGCGAAGACTTCATCGGTGACTTCAAGTGTAGAACAGAAAAGCACGCGTTTGAAGCGATACGGGTGAAGTCAACGCCGGTGCTCGCCCGATCGCTCACCGCCAGCGCTCGTCCTTGATGTGGACAACGTTCTCAGACATCGAGGACCACTTCGGCAACCCAGCCGTCGGGCGTCTGTTCGAACCTTAGGTCGTGGTAGGTTGCGGCTTTGAACTGGAGCTGCGCCGAATGCTCGCCCACTGGAAGGCAGACGAGTCGTGCGCGCAGGCGCGCCTCGTCTTCGCCGACGTGAAGTTCTTCGATCTGCGCATCGACGACATAGACGCCGTGCGTTTCGTAACGGTAGATGATCTCGTTGAGCCAATCGACGAGCAGCCAAGCGAGCGAACGCGCGTGCAGCTCGACCTCTTCGTATGTTGGTTGTCGGTGGCGCGCGAACTCGTCCGGATCGCTTTCGGTCATTTCATGAAAGATGGCGCGCGCGGCTTGGACAAAGATCTCTTCGGGCGTTTGGCCGTACAGCTCGAATGAGCAATCGGCGGTGTGAGATTTGGCGACGAACCCGCTCTTCATGCGAGAGATGATACCGGCGGCGGGAAGAGAGGACAAGGGGCGCCGGGCGCGTCCGATAACGCGGATGAGAACGCACCGGCGCCAGCAACCGTCAGCAACACGGTTGCGCGGCGGTGAGAGCGTCAGCAGCGAGTAGGTCGGCGAAGAGATGGCGCCTCGACCGCTGTCGAGGGTTGCTTGCGCTGGTGAACGACGAAGGTGAAGCACGAACGGTTTTGATTGTTTTGGTTGATGGAGCGATTAATCGTTTTTCTACGTGCGTGCGAGGGATTGATTTTCGCGCGCGCGCTTCGTATCATCGGTGAGCGCGAAGGAGCAACTCTTCGACCAACGTTCTCTTTGGTTGTTCTTCAAACCGGCGAGCGCAGCTCGTGCGCGGCACGGACTGTGCGAAAAATCCAGACGTGTGAGAGGACACGAGCATGTCACAAAGTCATCATAAGGGCATTAGTCGGATTGATTGTCCACAGAAGCGGATGCACGGTTGGTACGTGCGGGTGCAGTTCAAGAACGAGAAGCGGGCCAAATTCGTCTCCGATCAGAAATACGGCGGCAAAGAGGCGGCCTTGCAGAAGGCGCTTGAATTCCGTGACAAGATGATGGAGGAGTTGGGGCGGCCCGTGACCGAGTGCGTCATCATCGGCACCAATCCACGCAACAAGAGCGGAGTGGTCGGCGTGCGGCGCACGGTGAAGAGGTACCGCGGCAAGAACGGTCAGGTCTACTTCAACGAAGTGTATGAGGTGACGTGGAATGCCGGGCGCGAGCGGCGTGGGCGGACATCGGTGTCGATCAAGAAGTACGGCGAGCGAGAGGCGTTCCGGCGCGCCTGCGCGATTCGGCGCCAGAAAGAGCAAGAACTTTACGGCAAGCCCGTGGTCGGCAAGTGGGCCGATGTGCTCGGCAAGCTGTGTGCGGCTTGACGAGAGGAGCCAAGAGGGATTGCGAAGGGCGGCCCCACAGCGCCGCCCTTTTTGTTGGAGCGGGACGTTGCTCTGCGGCTTGCCGGAAGGCGGCAAACGCCGCGTCGGTGAAGACGCCTCCATTAAAGCGGGATGTTGCCGTGTTTTTTCGGCGGGTTTGAGTCGCGTTTGTTCTCGAGCATGGCGAGGGCGCGGATCAGTTTGGGGCGCGTCTGGGCCGGTTCGATGATCTCGTCGATGAAGCCGCGTTCGGCGGCGCGGTAGGGGTTAGCGAACTTCGCTTCGAACTCGCGTATGCGCGCGCGGCGGACTTCCTCTTTGTTTTCGGCTTCGGCGATCTCGCGCCGGTAGAGCAGGTCGACGGCACCTTCGGCGCCCATGACGGCGATCTCGGCAGTGGGCCAGGCGAAGTTGACGTCGGTGCGGATATGTTTCGAGCCCATGACGCAGTAGGCGCCGCCGTAGGCTTTGCGCGTGATGACGGTGAGTTTGGGGACGGTGGCTTCAGCGAAGGCGTAAAGGAGTTTGGCGCCGTGGCGGATGATGCCGCCGTGTTCTTGGCGGACGCCGGGCAAGAATCCGGGCACGTCTTCGAAGGTGACGAGCGGGATGTTGAAGCAGTCGCAGAAGCGGACGAAGCGCGCGGCTTTGACCGAGGCGTCGATATCGAGCACGCCGGCGAGATAGGCCGGCTGATTGGCGACGATGCCGACCGGGCGACCATCGAGGCGCGCGAAACCGATGACGATGTTGGGGGCGAACTGCTCTTGGATTTCGAAGAAGTAGCCATCATCGACGACCGCGTGGATGATGTCGCGCATGTCGTAAGGTTGATTGGAGGCTTCGGGGACGATCGTGTTCAAGCGCTCTTCGCAACGGTCTGCGGGGTCGTGGCAGGCGGTGCGCGGCGGATCTTCCATGTTGTTCGAGGGGATGAAGGAGAGCAGTTCGCGCACGAGTTGAAGCGCGTGTTCATCCGAGTCGGCGGCGAAATGGGCCACGCCCGAGATGCGGTTATGCGCGTCGGCGCCGCCCAGTTCCTCTTTGGTGACCTCTTCGTGCGTGACGGCGCGGATGACATCTGGTCCAGTGATGAACATATAGGAAGTATGGCGGACCATGATG
>CAKZOF010000595.1 GCA_937135995.1 uncultured Pyrinomonas sp. | reverse complement strand
CGCACGCTCGATGCACGCGCGAAGATGCTCTCTTGCAAAGACTCGATGTCGTGGTGGACCATTTCGCTTCGGTTCTCGTGTCGACTTTCAGATCACCTTGGGCACGCGGAAGTAGCCGTAGGCGGCATCGGGCGCTTCCTCGAGCGCGACGCGCTGCCCGAGCGAGGGTTGCACCACGTCGTCGCGCGAAGAGGCAGTGCGTTCGCCTTCGGGCGTCAAACCGCCGATGGCCGGTTCCACCGCGCTTGTGTCTATCTCGTTCAACTGCTCGACGTAGGCAATGATGGCGGCGATCTGCGGCGTGAGCGCGCGTCGTTCTTCCGCCGTCAATTCGAGCCGCGCGAGCGCGGCAAGTTTTTCGATTTCGCTCTCGGTGATCTTCATCACGCGCTTTCTCCGTTGAGGATTTTCTGGGACAAACGCTTCGGCAGCAGAGCGCTTTCCGCCCGGATCACTCTTCCGGCGTATGCCCGGCGCGATCCAGACAACTTCCAGCAGCGAGCAGGAAACGCCGCCGTAGGTTCTCGTCGCGGATCCGCTGCGCGGCGACGCGCAAACACTCGGCCTGCGCGAGCGCACGTTCTTCATCGATCCGGTGCTCCTTCGGACGCAGCCGTGCGCGTTCCCGCTGCACCGTCTGCGGATCGATGCGGAACTCGATGTAAGTAACGCGCGCTTGACCGAGCAAGGAGTTGATCTGAAAAATCAACTGGCCACTGACCTTCTCCAACTGCCGCTGCCACGTCGCATCCGGCACGGCCACGATCAGCGTCCGGCCGTAGAGCCGGAAGGGCACAGCGTTGCAACGCAAAGCTTCGCCCGCCGCGCGTCGCCAAGCGACAAAGGCCGCGACCTCGGCGACCTCTTCGTTGCCGCCCGCCGCGCGGAGCAACGCTGGCAAAGCCCTGATCACCCCTTCCATCGGCTCACCGATTTGACTTGCACTTCGCGGATGCCGATCATTGAACCTCTGCGCTCAAGGCGCTTAAGTGTAGCGGAAGTAGGAGATCGGTCACAAGCGCGCCGATGCGCCCCCGTTGTGATGCTTCGCCCGACACCGTTGATTCTCGCCTCGGCTAGTCCGCGCCGCGCTGAAATCTTGCGCGCGGTCGGCTGGCCCTTTGAAATCGCCGTCGCCGACATCGATGAAACGGCGATGCGCGGCGAAGCGCCCGAAGCCTACGTTCAACGACTCGCGCGCGCGAAAGCCGCGTGCGTCGCTGCCGCACACCCGGGTCGCTTCGTCCTCGGGGCAGATACGGCGGTGGTGGTCAACGGCGAACTTCTTGGCAAGCCAGCCGACGCGCGTGAAGCGCGCGCGATGCTGCGCAAACTGAGCGGAAGATGGCACGAAGTGCTCACCGGTGTGGCGCTCGTCTGCGTCGAACGCGCGCTTTGCGCCGTCGCCTACGAACGGACGCGCGTGCTGTTTGCGCCGCTCGGCGACGGCGAGATCGATTGGTACGTCGCCACGGGCGAGCCGATGGATAAAGCTGGTGCCTATGCCGTGCAGGGGCGTGCCGCGCTCTTTATCCGGCGGCTCGACGGTGATTACTGGAACGTCGTTGGTCTGCCGATCAGATTGGTTTACGAACTGGCCCGCGCAAACGGCGCGGTTGAAATCTATTAAGCCAACCGTGGCTCGGAGCGCGAATCCGATTGCGCACACGCACGTTGAAATCTATTAAGCCAAC
>CAKZOF010000594.1 GCA_937135995.1 uncultured Pyrinomonas sp. | reverse complement strand
GTGGTTGGCCCGCGCGTGGTCCCACTGCCGAGTCTCGGTCGCGGCGAAGTGAAGTTCCTCGGCGCGGCTCCGGGCGACCCGCCGGGCACGGTGCGCGTCATCACGTTGACCCCACAGCAACTGAGCGCTTTCTTCCCCCAGGTCGGCTTGAACCCGCGGGCGCTGGCCGTGCTTGCCGACGCGGCGCAACGTTATCCGGCCAACGATCTGCAAGCGGCAGGCGACGGGTTGAACACGGCGGGCTTTCGTTTCAACGCGCCGACGCGCGTGCGGCTCAACTCTCACGTCGCCAGGTTGGACTTCAACTTGACGAGCAAGCACACGCTCTTTTTCCGCGGCAGCTATCAGCACGACACGCAGCCGCTCAGCTTCGCCAACCCGCAGCAGTTCCCCGATACGCCCGTGGTCCGGCGTTGGTATCATCCGTATGGCTTTGCTGTCGGTCACACTTGGGCCATCAGCGGAACCAAGACGAACAACCTCCGTTATGGGTTGACGCGCTTGGCGTTGAGCGATCAGGGCGACTCGGACCAGAACAGCATTACTTTCCGCTTCGTCTTTGCGCCTCGCCTGTTCGTGCGCACCTTCAATCGAGTCAATCCCGTGCACAACATCACGGATGATTTTTCGTGGATCATCGGCAACCACACTTTGCAACTCGGGACCAACGTCCGCGTCGTCCGCAATCGTCGGCTCGATTTCGGCGCGGCCTATGACAACGCAGTGACTAACCCGTTCTTCTACCAAGCCTCCGGCAACGTCCTGCTCACGCCGATTCGCAATGCTGGCTACACCATCGCTGGCAACCCGGATGACCTGAAGGCGGCCTTGACCGCCGTCATCGGTCGCTTCTCGCAGTACACGGCCAACTTCAACTTCGACCTTCAAGGAAAACCGCTGCCCGCTGGGCAAGGCGTCTTTCGCGAGTTCGCGACCGAAGAGTACGACTTCTACGCGCAGGACGTCTGGAAGGTGCGCCCCAATTTGACGCTGACCTACGGCTTGCGCTACGGGTTGAGCCGGCCCGTTTACGAGACGCAAGGCTACATCGCCGTGCCCGAGGTGCCGCTCGGTGAGTACCTGCGCCGTAGGATCGAGTCCGCCAGCCGCGGCATCAATTACGTCGATCCGATCCGCGTCAACCTCGGCAAGCGCTTCTACAACTGGGACAAGAACAACTTCCAACCGCGCGTCTCGATTGCGTGGTCGCCCAACGTCAAGAACGGGTTGTTCGGTCTGATCTTCGGTGGTGAGGATAAGTCGGTGATTCGTGCTGGCTTCGCTATCACCAACGACTATTTCGGCCAACAACTGGCCGTCACCTTCAACGCGCAGAACCAGCTCGGTTTTTCATCGTCGCAGACCATCGCCGCCAACACCTACAACGTGACGACGCGCCCGGCGCCGTTGTTCACGGGCTTCGATCAGACCATTCGTACGCTGCCCGGGATCACGATCCCATCGCAGTTGACCTTCCCGCAACAGCGTCCAGCCGACAACCGGCGGCGCATCGAAAGCTCGCTCGACAGCAACCTCGTCTCGCCGGTCAACTACAGTTGGAACCTGTCGTTCCAAAGACAACTGCCCGCTGGCGTCGTCATCGAGATGGCCTACGTCGGGCGCGCGGCGCGCAACCTGCTGGCGGGCCGCGATGCCGTGCAGCCGAACTTGAACTTCACGGATCAGAAGTCCGGTCAAACTTGGACGCAAGCGGCGACCATCCTCGAGATCCTGCGGGCCAACAACACGCCGATCGCCAACGTGCAGCCGCTGCCGTTCTTCGAGAACCTCTACGCTCCGGGATCGCTCGGCCCGATCCTCTTCGGCGTCTCGACCTTGACCAACACGCAAGCCGTGTACGCCATCGCGGCCGCGACCGCTCCCGGCTGCGCGAGCATCGGTTGCTACGAGTTCGGCAACGACTGGACCTCGGTGCAGGACCTTCTCGATGCCGTCTCGGGACGGAGTTACTTCTACCAACCGCAGTACGGGGCGTTGGCCGTTTATAGCACCATCGCCTCGTCTGACTATCATGCGGGAACGCTCTCGATCCGGCAGCGCTTCCGCAACTCGCTCAGCTTCGATTTCAACTACACGCTCTCGAAATCGATGGACGATGTGTCGGGCTTGCAGACGGATGCCCCCTTCACGCCGTTCATCTTGAATGCGCTTGACCTGAAGCAACAACGGTCGGTCTCCGATTTCGACATCCGGCACATCATCAACGCCAACGCCATTTGGCAATTGCCCATCGGACGTGGCCGGGCGTTGCTCGGCAACGTCTCGAAATTGGCCGACGCGTTCATCGGCGGCTGGCAGCTCTCCGGCATCTTCCGCTGGAACTCGGGCTTGCCCGTCGATGCGCCGCTCGATTTCGGCGGCTGGCCAACCAACTGGAATCGGCGCAACTACACGGGCGGATTCGCCCGCTCAAGGCTGAACCGAATCGCGGCGGAACCAACCCGCCTAACCTCTTCCCCGATCCGCAAGCGGCCTATCGCTCGTTCCGCAGCGGGCGACCCGGCGAGCGCGGCGACCGCAACATCTTGCGTTACCCGGGCTACGTCGTGCTCGACATGGGGTTGGCCAAATCCTTCACCATGCCGTGGAGCGAAGGCCACCAGCTGCAGTTTCGGTGGGAGGTCTTCAACGTCACCAACACCCAACGCTTGACTGCCGTGGACGGGTGGGTGCAAGGACTCGATCCGTTCAACTCATCCAAGAACCCCACGTTCGGCAACCTGACGGCGATTCAGGGAACGCCGCGCGTGATGCAGTTCGGTCTGCGTTACTCCTTCTGATTGATCGCTTGGGCGCCCGCCGACCGACCGCTGCGGCGGGCGCCATCCTTGACTTAGGCTATGAAGGTTGGCGCTGTCATCCGAACGATCTTGGTCGTGCTCGTGCTGGCCGTCGTCGCCGACGGGCAACGCAACGGCACGCTGTGGGGTGATATGAACCTCCTCCGTCTGTCGCGCGCGCGCCTAGGCGGAGGTTTCCGCCGTCTCCAGCGGAATTTCCTGTTT
>CAKZOF010000593.1 GCA_937135995.1 uncultured Pyrinomonas sp. | reverse complement strand
TTGCGCCGTCACTTCGTCGCCTGCTTTGAATTCGCCCCGTTCGACGCGAACGCGATGCACGATGAGACCACTGACCGGCGCTTGGGTGTCGAGCACGCGCGCGTCCGACCGGCTCGTGACGATGACGCCCGTGTCGCCGACCTGCCCGCCCGCCTCGGCGTAAAAGGGCGTGCGATCGAGGACCAGTTCGCCTTCTTCCCCCGCGTGCAGTGCGGCGACCTCTTCGTCGCCCCTGATGAGCGCGACGATGCGCGCGCCAGCGAGGCGCGTCCCTTCGTAGCCGGTAAACTCCGTGCGCCCCAGTCGTTCAGCGAGTCGCGCGTAAACCTCTTTGGTTTTGGCGCGCACGTCCACACTGCGCGTGCTCGCGCGTTGCAGTTCGCCGAGAGCCTCTTCGAAGCGAAGATTGAATTCGTCTTCCGGGATCGAGATGCCGCGCTCTTCGAGCGAGACGCGAATGAGATCGCGCGGCGTGCCGAAGGTGTCATAAAGCCGCGCCAGTTCCTTGTAATCCGGCATCTCGCCGTAGGGCACCGTGGCGAGCAACGCTTCGAGCTTCTGCAACCCCGTGCTGAGCGTCGCGCCGAAACGCTCCTCTTCGCTCTTGACGATCCGTTCGATGAGCGCGCGCGCCGCTTCGAGTTCCGGATACGGGCCGCGCATCATCTCGACCACCTTGTCCGTCACGCGGTGAAAGAAGGGCCGGTCCAGTCCGAGCGCGTGCCGCCCGTGATAGATGGCGCGGCGCATGATCTTGCGCAGGACGTAGTTGCGCCCTTCGTTGCCCGGGTAGATGCCATCGGCGATTGAAAACGCCGTTGCGCGCGCGTGATCGGCGATGACGCGCATGGCGAAGCCTTCGTGTGAATCGGCGACATACGGGCGTCCGGCTAACTCCGCCGCGAAATCGACGAGCGGGCGCAACAGGTCCGTATCGAAATTCGAGCGCACGCCTTGGAGCACAGCGGCCAGCCGTTCCAATCCCGCGCCCGTGTCGACCGAAGGAGCCGGAAGCGGCGTGAGCGTCCCATCGGCGCTGCGGTCGTACTGCATGAAGACCAGATTCCAGATCTCGATCGTCTCATCGCCCGGACCGTTGACCAGTTCGGCGCGGTTTTTGGTCGGGTCGTGCGGGTCTGGCCCTTGATAGTAGTGGATCTCGCTGCACGGCCCGCACGGGCCGGTGTCGCCCATCTGCCAGAAGTTCTCTTTGGCGCCGAAACGCAAGACGCGCTCGGGCGACGCTCCGGCCTTGACCCACAGCTCGGCGGCCTCATCATCCGTTTCGTAAACGGTAAACCACAACCTTTCGAGCGGGAGCTTGTAGACGTTCAGCAGCAGATCGAGCGCGTATTCGATCGCTTCACGCTTGAAATAGTCGCCGAAGGAGAAGTTGCCGAGCATCTCGAAGAAGGTGTGGTGGCGCGCCGTTTTGCCGACATCGTCGAGATCGTTGTGCTTGCCGCCGGCGCGAATGCACTTTTGCGCCGAAGTCGCGCGCTTGTAAGGACGCCGTTCGACACCGGTGAAGACATCCTTGAATTGATTCATGCCGGCGTTGGCGAACAGAAGCGTTGGATCGTTGGCCGGAAGAAGCGGGCTCGACGGGACGCGCACGTGGCCGCGTTCTTCGAAGAAGCGCAAGAAGGTCTCTCGGATCTCGTGTCCGGTCATCATCTCGATTCAGGTGAACGGCGAAGATTTCGCATCATTTGAAACCACTTAGTCTAACACGCAATCGCGAGCAAAACGAAGCGAGGCGTCGGCGAATCTGCTGGATCATCGACGACCCGCCGAGCTCGATCATTCATCTTCCAGTTGACCCACTTGGAATCGGCGCAGGCGGTTCATGACGAGTTCGTGCGGGAAGCCGGCGCGCAGCAGGTGGTCGTAAAGCTTCTTCAGTTCGGCGCGCGAGCGCGGAGGGCCGGTTCGTGCGATCCGCCGCTCGATGGCGCGATCGAGCAGTTCTTCTTCCGGCGTTTCCGCAAAGACCGCCTCCAACGCTTCGCGCATCGTCTCTTCGGCGACTTTGTGCGCGGCGAGTTCGCGCCGCAGACGGCGTCTGCCGACGGGCTTCTGCTTGACGCGATAGGAAGCGTAACCGAGCGCGAACTTCGCATCGTCCACGTATCCGTACGCGCGCAGCTTTTCGATCACTTCTTCAACTGCGTCGGCGCTGGCCCACTCCTTTTCGCGCAGTCGTTCGCGCAGCTCGCTTTCAGCGCGCGGGCGGGCTGCGAGCAATCGGAGGGCGCGCCTCATCACTCGCTCGCGCGGTGGTTCTTCTTCGAAAGAAGCCTCGGCGGAATCCCCCGCGCGCTGGCGGAGCGTCGAAGAGCGACGCTTGTGCTGCGAATCCCGCTGTCGAGTCCTCTCTGGATCGCTGTGCTCTTCGGCAGGCGGCCTAGTTTCGCGCCAGTGTCGTGCTCGTCTCGGTTCGCGCTCCGCCTCGTCGGTCTCTTGGGAGCGTCCTTTTCGCATCGCCTTTCAACTTTAATTTCAGACCGCTCCGCTGCGCAAACGCCGAGCGTTGCTTTGCTGGCAAGATCTCGCGCGCTTTTTAGCGGCCGCTCGACTTGCGCTTGCTGCAATATTCGCCTACGGCCGCAGGGCGCGCGTTGGAGTATAATCGTGCAGAATTGACGCAAGGAGGC
>CAKZOF010000592.1 GCA_937135995.1 uncultured Pyrinomonas sp. | reverse complement strand
CTCGCGCACGTTTCCGGAAAGATGCGCAAAAACTTCATCCGGATCCTGCCGGGCGATCGCGTCCTCGTCGAACTTTCGCCATACGATCTGTCTCGCGGTCGAATCATCTATCGTTACAAGTAGCGTTGTGGGAGCGGAAAAGAGATGAAGGTGCGGGCATCGGTCAAGAGGATTTGCGACAAGTGCAAGATCGTCCATCGCAAGGGCGTCGTGCGCGTAATTTGCGAGAATCCGAAACACAAGCAGCGGCAGAAATAAGGGTTTCGAGGAGCGAAACGGATGGCACGCATCGTTGGCGTCGATATTCCGGCAAACAAACGAGTCGAGATCGGTTTGACCTACATCTACGGCATCGGGCGCGCGCGCTCGAATGCGATCTTGCAAGAAGCCAAGGTCAGTCCCGACAAGCGCGTGCGCGAGTTGACGGATGACGAACTGAACCGCATTCGCAGCGTCATCGAACAGCAGGGCGACGTCGAGGGCGATCTGCGCAAGCGCATCCAGATGGACATCAAACGCTTGATGGACATCGGTTGTTATCGCGGGTTGCGCCACCGGCGAGGGTTGCCGGTGCGCGGTCAGCGGACGCACACCAACGCGCGCACGCGCAAAGGACCGCGACGCGCGACCGTGGCGAAGAAGAAAGCCCCGGGCAAGAAGTGATTCGAACTGGTGTCGCTCACGGCGACGCGAGGTGCTATGGCAAAAGCTGGCGCAAAGAAGAAGACTTTTCGGAAAAAAGAGAAGAAGAACATTCCGGTCGGGATCGTGCACATTTCAGCATCGTTCAATAATACGCTGATCTCGATCACCGATCTTGAGGGCAACGTGCTGGTCCAGTCGTCGGCGGGCGCGCGCGGGTTTCGCGGGTCGCGCAAGGGCACGCCGTTTGCCGCGCAACAGGCCGCTTTCGATGCGGCCAGTCGCGCCCGGGATCTCGGCATGCAGCAGTGTGAAGTGCGCGTCAAGGGACCGGGCAGCGGGCGCGAGTCGGCGATTCGCGCCATCCACAGCGCTGGGCTGCGGATCA
>CAKZOF010000591.1 GCA_937135995.1 uncultured Pyrinomonas sp. | reverse complement strand
CAATACCAACTCCACAACTTGGGCGCGCACCTCGCGGCAACGTCGCGGCGGCGCCGCCGCCGAACGCTTGCGGAGCGAAAGATTTTCAATCTCAGCGCGCGTCGAGATGCGTTGCAATCTTCCTTCGCGCATCAGGAAATCGTCCACGGCGGCCCAGCGCCCGGCATAGACGCTCAGCGCCGGAACGCCGAGCGCCGCCGCTTCGCGGTTCATCGTCCCGCCGGCGCTGATGACTAGATCGGCGGCCGCGATGAGATTGAGGCCATCGAGCGCGCGTTCGACGACGATGATGTTGCTCGGCGAAAAGCGTCTGGCATACACTGCACGTTGTTCCGCTGTGCGCGCGATCAGGATGACTCGAACTTGCTTGCGCGCGCCGAGTTCTGCGAGAAGAGCGTCGAAGAGCGCGTTTTCGAAACGATGGTAGAGCGCGTCGCGCGCCGGAGGGCGCGCGACGACGAGGATTTCGTGCGGTGCGATCCCGAACGCGCGCTGCAGTTCGTCGGCGAAGCGCGGATTCGGCTCCCAATCGGCTAGATAGACGTCCTCTTTGATCCCGCAGTAGTGGCGCACCTTCTCGGGCGACGCGCCACAACGGCGCAACGCTGCGCAAGGGAAAGCGGCCGGAACGATCACGCGGTGGGCCAGCCGGAAGGCCAGATGGTTGGCCGGTTGATGTTCGTAATCCATCATCGTCGCGCACCTGATGCCGAGCGCGCGCGCCGCGACGATTTGCGCATAGGAGTTGTGCCCGACGGCGAGATCGATCCGCCGTCCGCGCGCCCATCTCGCCAGTTCCCATGCACGCCAAAGAAGATTGCTCCCCTTGCCGGCGAGCTTCTTCCCGCCGTGCTCACCGATCACCGTCGCCCCGAGGCCGCAGGCTTCGGCCATCTCGACCGTTTGCGCAAAGCGGCGCGCCGTGAAGATCACCTCGTGGCCGCGCGCGATGAACTCCGCGCTGAGCGCGCGAAAAAGCGGCACGTGGGGCGAGTTAGCAAGATCGATCCAGATGCGCATGACGAACGAAGGCCGATGAGCTTCTGGCGAAAAGACGTGCGTTTCTATTCGCTCTCGATGCGGCTCTCGATCAGCCGCGCGAGCGCATAGAGCATCCACGCTTGCGCCCAGCGCATGTACGGGATGCGCACCGTATAGAAGCGCCGACGTTGATAATGGAAGTAACCGCGCTGGTCGCGCAGGTTGTCGAGCGTCCAGCGCGCCACGCGGTCGGCCCAATCGCGCTCGGCGTCGAACGCGCGGCCGACTTCCACGAACGCGACGATGGCCGTCGCCGCCGCGTGCGCGTCCGCTGGATGGAGCGCTTCGCTGTAGTACTTCGGCTGTCCGTCGGCGGCGCGAAAACGCGGCTCCTTCCAGACGAAGAATCGGTCGCGCCAAAAATGGTAGCCGCGCTCTGCTGCTCGCTCGATGTCAGGATCGGCAACGCCGCTCCGCTGGATGCGCGCCAGCGAGACGAGGATGAAGGCCGTGTGGAAATTGTCGCACCAAGATTGAAACACGTCCGCGCCGTAAGCCCACGATCCATCCGCTCGTTGGCGACGCACCACGTAGCGCGCGGCGCGCGCGGCATGATCGAGCAAGGGCGCTTCTTTCGTCGCCGCGCCGACGCAAGCCAAGGTCTCCGCCGCCAGCAGGCTCGCATTGTACACGCGTGTTCGGTCCAGCGGCGAATAGCTGAAACAGATTTCATCCGCCGCCTCTTCGCTGCGGCGAAGGTCCGCAAGGATGAAATCACACGCGCTGCGGGCTGCTTCGCCGTAGCGCGCCTCGTTCAGATCGCGCGCCGCTTCGATGAGCGCGCGCGCTGCAAAAGCGGTCGGAACGATGGTCGGCGTCCCGCGCGGGGCGAAAAAGGCGCGGCCTTGCCAGTCGAAGTTATAGCCCCAACACGCGCCCTGCCAGCCGGTGAGCCTCATCGAAAGCAGCTGATCAAGCAGCGCGCGCGCCTCTTCGGCGTCTTCCGGTTTGCGCGTCGCGCGGAAGCGAGCGAGCGCGGCGAGCGCAAAAAGGGCCATCCCCTTGGCATTCTTTTCGGCTGGGACGAGCGCAATCGGGCGCAGGTTGATCGGCAGCCGTTTGAAAAGCTGCGTCCACGCGAGCCGCGCCATGGCCCAGCGCTTGAGGGGCGTAGCGCGAAACACGCGGCTGTTCAACCCGTCATAAGGATCGTAGCCGGCATGGTTACGCGCGCGGCACCAACGCGCAAGAAGGTCGTAGGCGCGCTGGTAATCGTCGGCGCTCGGTCTTCCGCCGTCGGACGCGTCGTTTTGCGATGAGCGAAACGAAGGGTTTCGTGTCTTCCGCTGCACGTCGGAAGATTCAAGGGGCGCGTCGTGTGTGGTGCGCTCGCCGAAGATCATGAAGCATCGCCCGCGCGGGGTTGTGAAACGAAGAATTGTAGCGCGAAGCCCTCGGTCGCGGCGAGCCGCCTGCTGACGGATCGAACCGCATCCGCTTTTCAAACGTTGGCGCGCGTAGCAGCCTTGGCGCGTTCGCACGTGGCGGAAGATGATCCCACGCGCGCTACTTATGCGTTTAGCTTCAGCGTGCGTAGTAGCCTTGGCGCGTTCGTGCGATCAGATCGGGCCGTTTGACTTCGACGCGAATCGAACGCCAGCTCCCGTCTCGCGGGCGGTCGCCAGCGGGCTGATACGCGATGCTGTAGAGCGTGCGCAGGTCGGCGGCGACTTCCGCGTAGAGACGCCCGAGATCCTCCAAGCGGTTTATCTGGTGGAGCCTGCCGCCCGTGCGGTCGGCGAGAATCTGCAATCTCTGCCGCGCCGCCGTGTAGATTGCGGTGATCTGCGGCGCGGCGATGGGCAAACGCTTCGGATCGCCCGAAGCGAGCGCGAGCGGATAGATGGTCACGCCCTGCCGGTCGGCGGCGTCCAGCACGGCGTTGAGCAGCGGGCTCGATTCCGGTTTCAGGCGCGCGATCGCTTCTGCATCGGTCTGCGCTTCGCTGGAAGCGGCGCGGTCGGCGTTGCGCATCTCCGTATCCAGTCCGTCGGTCAAGACGACGATGGCTTTGCGCCGTTTGCCTTCTTGTGTGAGCAGCTCCAGCGCGTAGCCGAGCGCACGGTAAAGCTGCGTATCGCCGCGCCCCTCGGCGCGTTCGATGGCCCACGCGATCTTTCGGCGATCGGAGGTGAATTTGGTGAGCAGTTTGGTCCGGTCGTTGAAAGCGACCACGGCGACGCGATCATCCGGGGCGAGCGCGTCGATGAAACGCAGGGCGGCTTGTTTCAGTGTGGTGCGAAAGTTGAGCGTGGAACCGGACATGTCGAGCAAGAGGACGAGGCTGAACGGCGTCTCGGTCGGCTCGAAAGAGACGATCCGTTGCGGCACGCCGTCTTCGTAAACGATGAATTCGTTCGGTGCGAGGTCGGTGACGGGCCGCCCGCGACGGTCAGTGACGCCGACGTTGAGTTGCACGAGATTGACGCCGACGCGCACTACGTCTTCGTCTTGCGCGCGCGCTGACGGGACGACCGCAAGAAGCAGAAAACAGAAGAAGACGAAGAGCAATTGTTGAGCCTTCGACATCGCCGCGATCCACTCACTCGAGTATGGCGAAGCGCGTGCCGATTTGGCAAGCCATCGCCCGGAGTCGGTTCGAAGCTGAATCCGTCTGGGGGGTTGCTCGCTTGGCAACGGGCGCTATCAGGCGATGTGGCAGAGAGTTTCAGTTGTCAGGAAGTTTCTGCGCAAACCCGATCGGCAACCCGTCCGAGGCTGGCTTGTTCATCGGACGCTCGCCGCCAGGTACAATCTCCCTTCGGAAGCATGGGCTCGACTCGCACGCAAGGTGCAATTTGCTCAGGATCGCGCGCTCTCACGCTCGCTTTGCGTCCTATTTGGCGCGGCGTCTTTTCGGCGCGGCCTTGGGCGCTTCTTCCGTCTCCGCCGCCTCGGTTGTTTCGACGGCGCGCAAACGGGCCCGGCGCGCTGCGGCGCGGGCTTCCTCGGTGGCCACTTCGCGCTTGGCCTTTTCGATGCGGCGGCGCGGCACGAGTTGATAACGCAGTTCCATCTCTTGCGCGACTTTGTAGATGTGTTTCGGTTTGGCGCCGCGTTCGGCGCGCCGCAACGCTTCTTGATGAGAGATCAATTCGGCGCGGTCGTCGGCGCCGATCCAAATGTACATCGCTTCCGGCATCGATCTTTTCACCTCCAAGACGATCCTTCCGCCCATCGGCGATGGAACTTGTTCCGGGCTTCGCTCACGGCGCAGATCGAGGTAGCCGTGCAAGCGCGCCTCCACGGCTTCGCGGTTGGCAGCATAAAAGAGCGCGAAGTCGCGGCAGCGAGCGCGAAACGGACAGCTCACCGCACAGACCAGCGGGTCTTTGAAATGCGAGTAACGGTTGCAGTAAAGTTTCATGCGAAAGGGAGCCGCGGAAGACTATAGCACTTCGTTTCGTTTATTGCAATACGTTCCGCTGCTGAAACGAAACGGGCGCGACCCGCAGCGACGTGCGGGCCGCGGTTCTTTGAGTCGGTCGTCTCGCGGTGCAGTCTCCATTGCGCGGTCGAGCGTTTGTCGCGCGTTCGACTGAAGCGCTGAGCGGTTCGATCAGGTCGCCTCACGGCCGACCTTATTATTGCGGGAGCAGGCGGATGCGTCGCCCGAACTTCTGTGCTGAATGCGGCGAACGTCTCCTTTCCCGGCGGCGTTTGGGCTGGTTCAATTTTGCTTTCTGCCCGGCGTGCGCGCAGAAGGCGCGGCGTGCCGCGTGGAACGCGTGGTTATTGATCGGCGCTGCGCTGTTCGGCGTTGGGTACGCCGTCGGCCGATGGAGCGAAGCGGAACCTCCGCCGCTTGTGATCGAGCGTGCAGCGAGTCGCGTGGCATCCAGCGCGAGCGCGGCGCCGGCGGCGCAACCCGCAGAGAGCGAAAGGGTTTACCTCTGCGGGGCGCGCACCAAAAAGGGCACGCCGTGCCAAAGGCGCGTCCGAAGTCTGGAGCGATGCTGGCAGCATCGTGGAAAACCGGCCATGCTCCCGCCGGAAAAGCTCGTCGTTCAGTAGCGACTCATCGAAAGATAGGCTCGCGGCGCGCGCGTCGAATGCTCCTGCCGGAAAAACTCGTCGTGCGGTAGCGACGCTCTTGCAGAGAAGATCCGCGCCTCGGTTCGCTCGCGCCTCCGGACGGTTGCTGACGCCGCAGGCGTCACTGTTGGACCAGCGGAATGATCTCCAACTCGGCGCGCACAGGGCCGAAGGGCGTCGTCGCCGTAAGCCGAAGCGGCAAGCGTCGGCGGTCGTCGCTGACCCACAGGCGAAATTGGTACTTGTTGCTTTCTGGATCGTCCGTGCTGAGCGCCAGTTCGATGGCGCGGATGCGTTGCCCGCCGAGTTCGATCACCGTCCGTTGAAGCGAATTGACGTAGAGCGTGCGCGGGCGCGAAATGGCGAGCACCGAGACGGCGTTGCGTTTCGACGGCGTCAGATCGAAAGATCTGAGCGCGTAGATCACCGAGAGGAGATCGTGCGTGCCGACGGGTATCTCGATCCTTTGGCCGTCGTCGCGCACGGCCGCGCCGCGATCTTGGTCCACGGTGATGGTGCGATCCAGTGCCCACCGGCCTTCGCGCATTTGCAGTTCGATCCTGAAGGGAAGCAGTGTCAGCGGATCGACATAGGTGTTGATGCGGTCGTTGAGCGAAAAGAGGCGCGCTGCTTCGGCAGTGGTCCGGGCCGCCAGCGTCAGCAACAATCCATCGCGCCCGAAGTAGCGCGCGCGCGGGCGCACCTGCAACGAAATTTGACCGATGGTCTGATTCGTCTGGCCGAGCAAGATGCGGAAGTTCAGTTGTTCGTTCGGCCCGAAGGGAAGATCGGGCGGAAGCGGTTCGACGGCGGGCGGCGTCGGTTGCGGGGACGGCGTGCTCGCCTCTCTCGTCGGCGGCGACGTCTCTTCGAAACTGGCGATCTCGGCGCGGATCTCGCCCGCCGGATGCTGCACGGTGATGAGCAGCGGGATGCGGCGCGGATCGTCGCTGAAGTAGATGTGAACGCGCCGTTCATCCAATCGCGGGTTGTTGCGCACGCGAATCTGCGTGACCAGCGCATTGAAAGCGCCGAT
>CAKZOF010000590.1 GCA_937135995.1 uncultured Pyrinomonas sp. | reverse complement strand
GCATGGGCGCCTTCTGCGGCGACTCGGGCGGCCTGCCCTGGAACGGCAGCTACGTCTTCTCCAGCGGGAACCTGATCCTCGACCTGCTGCACAACTTTTTCCTCGAGAACGGCGCCCGCACCAACAAGCTCCGCGTCTACGAGATGACCAACGATCCGGTCGCCCGCGAGATGATCGGCTATTTGCTCGTGCGCGGCGGCGTCCACGCGTTAGCCTACGCCAAGGCCTTGGAGACGGTGACCGGCGTCGATGTAAAGAAGATGTTACCGATCCCGGACGTTCCCAACGCGAAATTCCCCGAAGCGCGGCGCTATGAAGAGCGCGGCTTCCATCGCTTCCTCTACCGCTTCAGCCTCGAGGACTACAAAGACATCTCCAAACTCTGGACGGGCGAGCACCCGGACGATGGGCAACCGCTCGAAGTCAAAGACGGTCCGCCCGAAGGCGGTGAAGTGCCGGTTCTGCCGAGCGTCGAAGAAGAGTTCGCGCCGGGTGTGAACTTTGCGATGCTGAACGAGATCGCCAAAAAGATTCTCAGCTAAAACACAGGGACAAGGCTGAGGATGAGACCGACGTCATTGCCGCAATGGCGTCGGTCTTTGCTTTTCTTCCTGCCCCAAGAAGGGTCTTGCATCAGATGAGCTTCAGGTCTATGCTCGCTGGCAAAGCGACCACAAACCTTTTCCGAGGGGGTTTGAGCACCATGAAGCGAAACCTTCTGGCACTGATTCTGGGTGGCGGAGCGGGCACGCGCCTCTTCCCGCTGACGCAGCGTCGGTCCAAGCCAGCCGTCCCACTGGCGGGCAAGTACCGATTGGTCGATGTCCCGATCTCAAACTGCATCAACTCGGATGTGACCAAAATATTCGTCCTTACGCAGTACAACTCCGCCTCGCTCAACCGTCACATCGCGCAGACCTACCGCTTCTCGCAATTCAGCGACGGTTTCGTCGAGATCCTCGCTGCCGAACAGACGCCGGAAAACCCGCAATGGTTTCAGGGCACCGCCGATGCCGTGCGGCAGGTCCTGCCGCACATCGAG
>CAKZOF010000589.1 GCA_937135995.1 uncultured Pyrinomonas sp. | reverse complement strand
CGATTCAATCGCCTACGCTGCGCAACACATCGCGCTCGGACGGCAAGACGTGATGCTCACCGGCGGTGTAGACGCGCCCATTGCGCCTGGAATCTTGGCTGCCTTCAATTTGATGACCGTGTTGACCACTGAATGGAACGACGAACCGCATCGCGCTTCCCGCCCGTTTTCGCGCGACCGATCCGGCATGGTCTTGGGCGAAGGAGCGTGGATCTTCGTCCTTGAGGAGCGCGAGCGTGCGCTTTCTCGCGGAGCCCACCATCTACGCCGAGATCACGGGCTACGGGGCGACGTGCGACGCCTACCATCGCGTGCGGTTGGAAGATACAGGCGAAGAGCCGGCGCGCGCCATCCGCCTTGCGCTCGAAGATGCTGGGCGACGTCCGGAGGAGGTTGATTACGTCAACTTGCACGGCACTTCGACCGTGATCAACGATCGCACGGAAACGCGCGCGCTCAAGATCGCGCTCGGTGAACACGCGCGACGAACGCCGATGTCGGCAACCAAGTCTCAGATCGGTCACCCGCAAGGCGCGTCGGGTGCAGCCGGCGTCGCCGCCGCGCTGTGCGCCATGCACACTGGGCACATTCCGCCGACCATTAATCTGGACCAGCCCGACCCGGAATGCGATCTCGACTACGTGCCGCACGTCGCGCGCGAGGCGGCGGTGCGCGTGGCCGTTTGCAACTGCATCGGCTTCGGATCGAAGAACAGCGCGCTCGTCATCGAGAAGACGTAAAAACGCGCCGCCTCGTTCGCTGTCGGCGGTGGGCCGGCGCGGCGACGGCGTCTTCCCCGAAGAGGCGTCGAGAGATGTTCCACCGTTTTCGCCAGCGCAGCTACGAGCCGGAGCATTTGGACCGCGGCGACTACACGCCCGAAGAGTACGAGGGGTGTTTGCGCGAGTTGCGGCGCGTCAACCGGTTTTTGGGAGACGAACGGGCGTTGCGCGTGGCGTTGTTCGACGAGATCGCACGGCTCCCACAGCGGACCATCTCCGTGCTCGATGTCGGGGCCGGTTCGGGCCACCTTTTGCGCGTCCTCGTGCAGTGGGGACGCGCGCACGGGAGACGCGTCCGCGCCGTCGGCGTGGAGTTGAACGCTCGTGCGGCGCGCGCCATCGCGGACGAATCGCGCCGCTTTGCCGAAATCGCTGCCGTGCGCGCCGATGCGCGCGCGCTGCCTTTCGCCGACGGCGTTTTCGATTACGCCATCAGTTCGCTCTTTCTGCACCACTTCGACGAGGCTGAAATCATCCGTGTCTTGAACGAGATGGCGCGCGTTGCACGATGCGTCGTCGCCATCGACCTACATCGTCATTGGCTGGCTTACTACGCTTACGTTGTCATCGGGCGTTTATTCCTGCGCAATCGTCTGGTGCGCGAAGATGGCGCGCTCTCGATCCGGCGCGGGTTCCGCCGCGACGAACTGCTCGCTTTGGCTCGCGCGTCGCATCTGGAGCGGGTCGCCGTGTGCGCCCGCTTCCCGTTCCGGCTCGTGCTGCGGGCTTCCGGGGAGACCTTAGGATGAGTTCCGGCGGCAGGATCATCATCGTCGGCGGCGGACCAGCAGGCAGCGGCCTTGCGATCCGTCTGGCGCGGCTCGGCTTTGCCGTCAGCTTGCTTGAGGAGCGTCGCTTCCCGCGCCACAAGCTCTGCGGCGAGTTCATCTCGCCCGAATGCGCGCGCCACTTCGCACAACTCGGCGTCCTCGATCGGATCGAAGAGGCCGGCGGGACGCGACTTCGGCAGACTGTCTTCTACTCGCCGCGCGGACGAAGCTTCGCCGTTCCGAGCGCGTGGTTCGGTGGGCACGCTTGGGGGTTGAGTCGTGCCCGTCTGGATGAACTGTTGCTCGACGAAGCGCGCCGCGCCGGAGCGGAAGTTCTCGTCGAGACGCGCGCCATCGGATTGATCGAAGAGCACGGGCGCGTCGTCGGCCTCGTCGCGCGCAACGCCGCCGGTACGCATCGCCTGCCTGCCGCGCTGATCGTCGATGCCACGGGCCGACGGCGCGCGCTCGCGCGCAAGTTCGAAAAACGTAAAGCCGGGAGGCACGCGCCCTCGCTTGTCGCCTTCAAAACGCACCTGCACGGAGCACGTCCGTCGACCGAGACCTGTGAGATCTACCTTTACCACAGCGGTTACGGTGGGCTCAGTCCAATTGAAGACGGATCTTGCAACATCTGCTTCATCGTCGCCGCGCACGAGGTGCGCGCTTGCGGTGGCGACCCGGAAGCGTTGCTGCGTCGCGTCGTTTGCGCCAACGGCCGCGCCGCCGAAACGCTGCGCGATGCGCGGGCGGTGCTTCCGTGGTCGAGCGTCTCCATCGAGCGGTTCGGGCCAGCGGAACTTGCGCCGACGCCCAATCTGCTTGCTGTCGGCGATGCCGCCGCCTTTATCGACCCGTTCACCGGAAGCGGCATGCTGCTCGCGCTCGAAAGCGGCGAAGCGCTCGCACAAGCCATCCAAGCTCGTTGGCGTGGCGCGGAGGCGTGGGACGAACTCAAACGAGAGTACGCCCGCCGCCACCGAGCGCGTTTCGGTCACAGACTCCGCTGGTGCGCAGCATTCAGACGCCTCGCTTTCGCTCCGCCGCAGGCAGTGGAAGCGGCAGCCATGCTCTTGGCGACAAGTGAACGCACGCTGCGCCGGGCGGCGCAGGCGACGCGCGCTCGCCGGGCGCTTTAAACAGGGCAGCGCGCTCCACGCGTTCGCCGACTCTGCGGGGGGACGACCAACCACACGCGCTCGTCTAGACGAAAGGGAGCGGCACGTTCCATATGTTCGTGCGTTCAACAAAAGCCTTGCGGCGAAGAGATTTTTCGGGTAAAAGATACGTGTCGCTCGTCCGGCAGACAATCTTTGACAACCGAGACGTCCGTAAATTCATCGCGAGGAAATTTTGCCGATGGCGCCGCCAAATCGCCTTGGTGAGCAGCGAGCGCCTGTTTTTGAAGAGCTCGCCCGCGCATTCCCCTTCCTCGGCGCGCGCGCGACAGGAGGGGGGCAAGCGGGCGGTTCGTACTAGGGCTGGAACGGTCCGAAGCGACGCCTGTGGAGAGTCCTCTGGCGAGGAATGCGACT
>CAKZOF010000588.1 GCA_937135995.1 uncultured Pyrinomonas sp. | reverse complement strand
CGCCGGCGCCGCGCGGCGTGCCGCAGATCGAAGTGACTTTCGACATCGACGCCAACGGTATCTTGAACGTCTCGGCCAAGGATCTAGCGACCGGCAAAGAGCAGAAGATCACCATCACGGGTTCGACTTCGCTCGACAAGAGCGAGATCGAGCGCATGATCCGCGACGCCGAGCAACATGCCGAAGAGGATCGGCGTCGGCGCGAGTTGGTCGAAGCGCGCAATAACGCCGACTCGCTCGCTTATCAGGTCGAGCGCTCGCTCCGCGATCTGGGCGATCGCGTGCCCGTCAACGAACGCGCGCGCGCCGAGCAGTTGATAAGCGAGATCCGAAGCGCGATCAAGGATGATTCGGTCGGCATCGATCGCTTGCGCCAGTTGACGAGCGATCTACAGCAGATCTCGCATGCGATCGCGAGCGCCGCTTACCAGCAGACGACTTCGGCGGGCGCCGGCGCTGGCGGCGGCACAACGAGCGGTGACGACGTGATCGACGCGGAGTACACGCCGAAGAGCTGACAAGCGCGCTCTTCGGCGCCGCGTCCGAGTTCGATCGGGTCGAGATCGGGTCAAAGCGATGGCAACTCAGCTCAAAGACTACTACCAGATCCTCGGCGTCAGCCGCACGGCATCGGAAGACGAGATCAAAGCGGCCTACCGGCGGCTGGCGCGCAAATACCATCCCGATCTCAATCCGGGCGACAAAGCTGCCGAGGAGAGGTTCAAAGAGCTGCAAGAGGCTTACGAGGTCCTCTCCGATCCGGAGAAGCGCAAACAGTACGATCAATTCGGCCCCAACTGGCGTGCGGCCGCCGCCGGTGGTCCACCGCCCGGTTGGGAAGGGGTCCGCACCGGACCGGGCGGCTTCGACTTCAGCGAGTTCGAGTTCGGTTTCGGGCGCGGCGGCGTCGGGGCCGACATCTTCGAGGAGTTGTTCGGCACGCGCACACGCCGCCGCCGTCGCAGCCGCGGCCAAGACGTCGAAGCTGAACTTGAGCTTTCGCTCGAAGAGGCGCATCGCGGTGGGCGGCGAACCATTCAGCTTCAGGTCGCCGATGTCTGCCCGGCCTGCCAAGGCATGGGCGTCATCAACGACAATCAAGTCTGCGCCACCTGCCGCGGCGCGGGACAGATCGTGCGGGCTAAATCGATCGAGGTCAACATTCCGCCGGGCGTGCGCGATGGAACAACGCTGCGCTTGGCCGGTCAAGGCGGCGCGGGTGCGAGCGGCGCGCCCGCAGGCGATCTCTACCTGCACATCAGGTTGCGGCCGCACCCACGCTTCACGGTGCACGGCGACGATGTGGAGATCGAACTCCCGATCGCGCCGTGGGAAGCGGTGCTCGGCGCGCGCGTCACCGTGCCGACCATCGATGGCGAAGTCGAGATGACCGTTCCGCCCGGCGCCCAGACCGGGCAACGGCTGCGCTTGCGTGGACAAGGGTTGACGCGCCGGCGCGGCGGTCGCGGCGACGAGTATGTACGGTTGAAGATCGTCGTCCCGCGCACGCCAACGCCGGAAGAACGCCGTCTGTTCGAGGAGTTGCGGCGCGTTTCGCGCTTCGATCCGCGCGCCGCCTAGAGGACCGAACACGATGACGACCACAGCATTCGTGCGATTGACCGATTTTGATCTCGAGGAACCGTTCGCCCTCGAAGAAGCTGCCGAGGCGACGGGAACACCGCCGCGCGTGCTGTGGCAACTGGTTCGCTCCGGACTGCTCGAAGCGGTCTGGGACGAAACCGGACGACCGATGTTGACGGCGCGCGCCATGCTTCGGTTTCGCCGGATGCAGCGGTTGCATCGTGATCTCGGAGTGAATTTCGCTGGCGCCGCGGTGATCTTGGACCTCGTGGACCGGATCGAACAGCTGCGGCGCGAAATCGACGAACTACACAGCAGGTTCGTCGCTTGAAAGGGGCGGGCAACGCCACGCCCGAGCCTGAAAATCACATTTAGGAGGTGAAAAAGAGTTATGTCTGTTCCGATTCGTCCGCTTCACGATCGCGTCTTGATCAAGCGCATCGAAGAACCCGAGCAAGTTCGTGGTGGCATCGTTATTCCCGACACGGCCAAAGAGAAGCCGCAACAGGGCGAGGTGATCGCCGTCGGCGATGGCAAGTATGACAAAGACGGCAAGCGCATTCCGCTCGACGTCAAGCCGGGCGATCGCGTCCTCTTCGGCAAGTACAGCGGCACCGAGGTGCGCATCGATGACGAGGAATATCTCATCATGCGCGAAGATGAGATCCTCGGCGTCTTCACCACCACGGCTCAGACCAAGACGGCGGGACGTTGATCCGACGTCTCGTCGCGCAGAGCCGGAGCCGAACGGTGGTCGGCTCCGAGCGCGACATCGAACATCTCTTTAACTCGACTCTGGTAGATGAAAACTTTGGTCGAAGGAGGTAAATGAAAAGGACTATGGCTGCGAAAATGGTTGTGCA
>CAKZOF010000587.1 GCA_937135995.1 uncultured Pyrinomonas sp. | reverse complement strand
TGAACGAAGAGATCATTCGTATGATCTCTGAGCGGAAGGGCGAGCCGGATTGGATGCTTGAGTTTCGTCTGAAGGCGTATCGCCACTGGGTGACGATGCGCGAGCCGCGCCACTGGCCGAACATCACTTATCCCGAAATAGACTTTCAGAGCATCGTCTACTACAGCGCGCCGAAGCAGCGGCCGAAGAAGAAGAGTCTGGACGAAGTCGATCCCGAGCTTTTGCGCACCTTTGAGAAGCTCGGCATCCCGCTACACGAGCAGAAGCTGCTGGCGGGCGTGGCCGTCGATGCCGTCTTCGATTCCGTGTCGGTGGCGACGACCTACAAGGAGAAGCTGAAGAAGATGGGGATCATCTTCTGCTCGATGTCCGAGGCGATTCGCGAGTATCCGGATCTCGTGCGCAAGTATCTGGGCTCGGTCGTGCCGCCGAACGACAACTTCTACGCGGCTTTGAACAGCGCGGTCTTCTCCGACGGCTCTTTCTGCTACATCCCGAAGGGCGTGCGCTGCCCGATGGAGCTTTCGACCTACTTCCGCATCAACAACGCTGAGTCGGGCCAGTTCGAGCGTACGCTCATCGTCGCCGAAGAGGGCGCTTATGTTTCGTATTTGGAAGGGTGTCTGCCAGCGGGAGAACAGGTGCTGACGGCAACCGGTTGGCGCAACATCGAGAGCCTGAAACCGGGCGACATGGTCTACGATCATGAGGGCAAATTGCGAAAGGTGCGCGCTGCAATGACGCGGCGGCACAAGGGGGAGATGATCACGATTCGCCCCGTGTCGCGCTACAACGAGTTCCGTCTTACGCCAGAACATCCAGTCTTGGCGATCAAGCGTGAGGATGTTAAGACACGGCGCGCCCCACGCCAAAATTGGCTGCCCGAAGCTGACACACGCAAGCTGCTCGGCGCGGAGCCGCGCTGGATTCCGGCTGGTGAGCTGGAGAAGGGTGACTTCGTACTGGTCCCGAAGCTCGCTCGGCCCGATTCATCCGCCTTCACCGACGAAGAACTCGAACTGCTCGGTTACTACTTAGCCGAAGGGAGTACATATTACAATCGTGCCAACAAACAGTACACGAACCAGTTCTCGTTCGGTTTGCACGAGACCGCTTTAGTCGAGCGCGTCAGCGCGTTGATCGAACGTGTGACGGGCAAGCATCCATACAGGATCGAGCAACCCGATCGCAACGGCGCAAGTCTCGTCTTTTACTCTGGCGAGTTCTCTGAATGGTTCACACGCCATTGTGGGCGCGGCGCTTGCAGCAAGGCTTTGAGCGAAGAATTGATGAACCTTTCGCCGCGTCAGACGAAGATACTCCTCGACGCTTACCTTGCGGGTGACGGCAATGTTCATCAACGGGGCAACTCACGCATGGTGCGTTTCTGCACTGGTTCGGAGACGCTCGCACGTCAGTTGCAGATGTTGCTCAACAAGCTCGACGTTCACGCATGGATTCAAGTACGTCCTAGCGGCGAGACGAGGTTCTCCAATCAGAGCGAGCGCACGATCAAACGACAGCCGCTTTATCGTGTTGGTTATACTGCGGACAAGAAGTGGGACATGGTACGCGAAACGGCGACGCATTTCCTCGTGCCGATTCGCGAAGTCATCCGTGAGCCCTATGACGACCTGGTGTTCAACATCGATGTCGATGAGACGCACAGCTATCTGGTTCGCGGCATCGCTGTCCACAACTGCACTGCGCCCATGTACGATCGCAACCAGTTGCACGCGGCGGTCGTCGAGCTAGTCGCGCTGGACGATGCCGAGATCAAGTACTCGACCGTGCAGAACTGGTACGCGGGCGATGAAGAGGGGCGCGGCGGCATCTACAACTTCGTGACCAAGCGCGGCAAGTGTCTGGGGCGCAACTCGAAGATCTCGTGGACGCAGGTCGAGACCGGCTCTGCCATCACGTGGAAGTATCCGTCCGTCATCCTGATGGGCGATAACTCCATCGGCGAGTTCTACTCGGTCGCTTTGACGAACCATCGCCAGCAGGCCGATACGGGCACCAAGATGATCCACATCGGGCGGAACACGCGCTCGACCATCGTCTCGAAGGGCATCGCTGCCGGCAAGTCTTCGAACAGCTATCGCGGATTGGTCAAGATCTTGCCGAAGGCCGAGAACGCGCGCAACTTCACGCAGTGCGACTCGATGCTCATCGGCTCCGAGTGCAGCGCGAACACCTTCCCATATATCGAAGTGATGAACAACAGTTCGCGCGCCGAGCACGAAGCGACCACTTCGCGCATCTCCGAAGAGCAACTCTTCTACTTGCAACAGCGCGGGCTGTCGCAAGAGGACGCCGTCAGTCTGATCATCAACGGCTTCTGCAAAGAGGTCTTCCGCGAGCTTCCGATGGAGTTCGCCGTCGAGGCTCAACGGCTGCTCGGCATCAAGCTCGAAGGCAGCGTCGGATGAGGAGGCGAGGGGAGAGGCGGCTTCGGTCGCCTTCTCCCCTCTTTCGACCGAAGCTTTGAGTGAATGAGCGAGTTTTCATCTGCAAACGATAGACGGAGTGGATTCATGCTAGAGATTCGTAATTTGCATGCGACGATTGACGATCAAGAGATCTTGCGCGGCATCGACTTGAAAGTCAGTGCCGGCGAGGTGCACGCCATCATGGGGCCGAACGGGTCCGGAAAATCAACCCTCGCCAAGGTGCTGGCGGGCCATCCGGCCTACGAAGTGACCGAGGGCGAGATCATCTATGAAGGCAAGAACCTTTTGGAGATGGACCCGGATGAGCGTGCGCGCGAAGGCGTTTTCATGGCCTTCCAGTATCCGGTCGAAGTGCCGGGCGTATCGAACGCGCAACTGCTTCGCCTCGCCTACAACGAGAAGCGCAAGCATCAAGGGCTGGAAGAGCTCGATCCGCTCGAATTCAAAGAGCTGCTCGCCGAGCGGGCCAAGCTCGTCGATATGGATCTGAGCTTCATGTCCCGTTCGGTCAACGAGGGCTTTTCCGGTGGCGAGAAGAAGCGCAACGAGATACTGCAGATGGCCGTGCTCGAACCGAAGCTGGCCATCCTCGACGAGACCGATTCCGGTCTCGACATCGACGCATTGCGCATCGTCGCCGATGGCGTCAACAAGCTGCGCCGTCCGGACAACGCCATCATCCTTGTGACGCACTACCAGCGCATCCTCAACTACATCATCCCCGATTACGTTCATGTGCTCTATCGCGGGCGCATCGTTCGTTCCGGGGGCAAGGAGCTGGCGTTGGAGTTGGAAGAGAAGGGGTACGACTGGATCAAATCCGAAGCAGGAGTGACAGCGAGCGCGTAAAGATGATGACACAGGCAACCGAGGCGAAAGAGACGGGTCTTTATCTCGAAGCTTACGAGCAGTTGCGACAGCGGACGGCGAGCGAGGTGCCCAGTTGGCTCGACCGACTGCGCGCCGAAGCGTTGGAGAAGTTTTCCGAACTGGGTTTTCCTGCGCCGACGCTCGAAGAGTGGCGCTACACGAACGTCGCGCCGATCGCCAAAGCGCGTTTCGTCCCATCGTGGACAATCGATGGCGCTGAAGAGACGGGGCGGCGCTGGGAGGATCGCGTCTACGAGGAAGCGCGATCGAGCGTGCTCGTCTTCGTCAACGGTCGGTTCCGGTCGGATCTCTCTTCGCTTGCGGCTCTTCCGCGTGAAGCTGTGGTGTTGGGCCTGGCCGATGCTTTGCGAAGCGAGCATCAAAAGATGATCGGCGAACGATTGGCGCGCGGCGCTGCTTTCGATCGACAGCATTTTGCCGCCCTCAACACGGCTTTCATCGCCGATGGCGCGTTCGTTTATCTACCGCGCGGCGTGCGCGTCGAAGCGCCGATCCAATTGCTCTTCATCTCCGACTCCGGTCCGGTGATGAGCTTCCCGCGCGTACTCGTCATCGCCGAGCGCGAAAGCGAAGCGACGCTGATCGAGCGCTACGTCGGGGCGGCGGACCAGCCGTATTTCACCGATGCGGTCGTCGAGATCTACGTTGATGAGAACGCGCATCTAGAGCACTACAAGGTGCAGGAAGAAGGCGCCGCGAGTTTTCATGTGGCGACGACATGGGTCGAACTCAAGCGGGCCGCGCGCTACCATTCGACGACCGTCACTTTGGGCGCGCAGCTTGCGCGGCACAACATCGCCGCGATTCTGACTGAAGAGGGCGGCGAGTGTCGCGTCGATGGGCTTTACATGGTCGATACGGGGCAGCACGCCGATACGCATTCATTGATCGAGCATCGCGCGCCGCGTTGCACGAGCTTCCAGCTTTACAAAGGTATCCTCGACGGGCGTTCGCGCGGCGTCTTCAACGGGCGGATCTACGTCCATCGCGAAGCGCAGCAGACGGATGCCTATCAGACGAACCGAAACCTGATGCTGTCGAACGAAGCGCGCGTCGACACCAAACCGCAGCTTGAAATCTTCGCCGATGACGTCAAGTGCTCGCACGGCGCGACGGTCGGACAGCTCGAAGAGGAAGAGCTTTTCTACTTGCGGACGCGCGGCCTATCGTTCGAAAAGGCGCGCAACCTTTTGACCTACGGGTTCGCTGAAGAAGTGGTCGAGAAGATCGCCGTCGATTCGATCCGCGAGCAGTTGAACGAGGTGATCTTGAACCGTCTGCATGCGACGGCGCTCGATGTAAGGTGAAGAAGTCAACCACCCTATGCCGCCGGGGAAGGACGGGTGAAAGAGCTAGCGTCGAAGCGAGCAGGGAGAGGAGAGAGATGATCGCCGCTGAGAAAGATCTAAATGCCGTCAGCGAGCCGGGGCGTTGGGATGTCGAACGCATCCGGCGCGATTTCCCCGTTTTGCATCAGACGGTCAACGGCAAACCGCTCGCTTATCTCGACAACGCCGCGTCGTCGCAAGTGCCGCAGCTTGTGATCGAGCGCGGCACGCGCTACTTGCGCGAGGAGCACTCGAACATCCATCGCGGCGTCCACTACTTGAGCCAACGCGCCACGTCGGCTTACGAGGGCGCGCGCGAGAAGGTGCGGCGCTTCATCAACGCGCGCGAAGCTCGTGAGTGCATCTTCGTTCGCGGCGCGACCGAAGGGATCAATCTGGTGATGCACGGCTACGGGCGCAAGTTCGTCGGGCCGGGCGATGAGGTCGTCATCTCCGAGATGGAGCATCATGCGAACATCGTCCCGTGGCAGATGCTCTGCGAAGAGAAGGGCGCGCGTCTGCGCGTCATCCCGATGAACGACGCGGGCGAACTGCTGCTTGACGAGTACGAAGCGCTGTTGAACGAGCGGACCAAGATCGTCGCCGTCACGCACGTGTCGAACGCGCTCGGCACGGTCAATCCCGTCAAGGAGATCGTCCGCATCGCGCACGCGCGCGGCATCCCCGTCCTTGTTGACGGTGCGCAAGCGGCCCCTCATCTGCCGATCGATGTGCGGGATTTGGATTGCGATTTCTACGCGATCTCCGGCCACAAGATGTTCGGCCCGACGGGGAGCGGCGTACTTTACGGCAAGGCGGAACTTCTCGAGCGGATGAACCCGTTCATGGGCGGCGGCGACATGATCCGTTCCGTGACGTTCGAGAGGACGATCTATGCCGGGTTGCCGAACAAGTTCGAAGCGGGCACGCCGGCCATCGCCTCGCAAATCGGATTGGGCGCCGCCATCGATTACCTGAACTCGATCGATCGGGCAGCCGCCTACGCTTACGAGCAGGAGTTGCTGCGTTACGCGACGGAGCGGCTGTCGAAGATCGAGGGCGTGCGGATCATCGGCACGGCGCGCGAGAAGGCGAGCGTCATCTCGTTCACGGTCGAAAACGTCCATCCGCATGACATCGGAACGATCCTCGATCAAGAGGGGATAGCCATTCGGGCTGGCCACCATTGCGCGCAGCCCGTCATGCAGCACTTCAAGATCCCGGCCACGGCGCGCGCTTCGTTCGCCTTCTACAACACGAAGGAAGAGGTGGACCGGTTAGCTGCGGCCATCGAAAAGGTGATCGAAGTCTTCAATTGAAAGTGCTCGGCGGGTGTGCCGGTCGCAAATCAAGCGCTTACAAGCAAGATCGAAGTCTTCAACTTGGCCCATTGAATGTGATCGCACTTGGCCGTATTCTCTAGAGAGTGAAGTTTCAGATAAAGGCCGAGGCGTGAGGTTGTCGGATGTCTGAGCTTGGCGAACTTTACCAGCAAGTGATCCTCGATCACAATCGCAAGCCGCGCAATTTCTACGAGATGGAGCAGGCGACGGCGCGCGCTGAGGGCTTCAACCCGTTGTGCGGCGATCAGGTGACGGTCTATTTGAAGCTCGATGGCGAGTTGATCAAAGAGATCAGCTTCGTCGGCTCCGGATGCGCCATCTCGAAGGCGGCGGCGAGCATGATGACGCAGGCGCTCAAGGAGAAGACGAAGGAGGAGGCCGAGAAGCTCTTCGAGCAGTTCCATCGGATGGTGACGGGCGAGCTCGACGAGAACAGCGAGCCGAACGAACTCGGTCGGTTGAAGATCTTCGCTGGAGTGCGCGACTATCCCGTGCGGGTCAAGTGCGCGACGCTTCCCTGGCACACGATGCGCGCGGCGCTTGAAGGGCGCGAGACCGCCAGCACCGAAGACATCGGCCCGGACATCTCTTCCGCCCACATTTCGGCCTAAACGCTGAAAGCAACGGTGAGGAATGAAGCTTTCCTTCCATCGCGAGTTCGGCGAAGACGCTCACCGTCGTTGAGCAAACGTTCAAGAGCCCGGGCGTTCGTGTTTGCAAATTCTCTCCTTGGCCTAGTAAACTCGATCCCTCTTGATCGTGGTTTCCGCTCGTGCGCGACTTTTCTCGACGCGATATAGGTGCCGAAAAGTGAAGATAGATTCGATCGAGTTACGCGAAATAAGCCTTCCGCTCGTCCATTTCTTCGAAACCAGTTTCGGTCGCACCACACAGCGGCGCATCATGCTCGTGCGCGTCCGTGACGCCGGCGGGGCCGAAGGATGGGGCGAGTGCACGGCGGGCGAAGGGCCGTTCTATTCGGAAGAGTGGATCGACGGAGCGTGGGGCGTCATCGAACAGTTCCTCGCGCCGATGGTTCTCGGGCGCGAGGTCGAATCCGCGGCGCACGTCTCGTCGCTCATGAAGCGCGTGCGCGGTCATCGCATGGCGAAGGCGGCGATCGAGACGGCGTGCTGGGATCTCGAAGCTAAGAAGCTGGGCGTCCCCCTTTGGCGACATCTCGGCGGCGTGCGGCGCGAAATCCCGTGCGGTGTGTCGATCGGCATTCAAGACAGCATCGAAGAACTTTTCGCCAAAGTGGAGAAGGAGCTCGCCACTGGTTACCAACGGATCAAGATCAAGATCAAACCCGGTTGGGACATCGAAACGGTGGCGCGCTTACGCGAGCGGTTTCCCGACGTTCGACTGATGGTCGATGCCAATTCCGCTTACACGCTCGACGATGCGCCGCTGTTTCGCGCGCTAGACCAGCATCGTTTGATGATGATCGAGCAGCCGCTCGCATACGATGACATGTACGATCATGCCAAGTTGCAAGCGCAGATCGAAACGCCCATCTGTCTCGATGAATCCATCCGCTCGAGCGAGGATGCGCGCAAAGCGATCGCGATCGGCGCTTGCCGCATCATCAACCTGAAGCTCGGCAGAGTTGGCGGGCACGCGGAAGCGAAGCGCGTCGAGCGGGTTTGCCGCGAACAGGGTGTGCCCGTCTGGTGTGGCGGTATGTTGGAATCCGGCATCGGACGCGCGCACAACATCGCGATGGCGACGCTTGAGGGTTTCACCCTTCCGGGCGATGTTTCAGCGAGCGCGCGCTACTGGGAAGAGGACATCATCGATCCGCCGGTTGAAGTGACGAGTCGCGGAACGATCGTCGCGCGCGACGCTCCCGGCATCGGCTACGAGATCAAACGGGCGCGCGTGGAGCGTTTGACCGTGCGCCGCGCGATCTTACGCGCCGACAGGTGAACGGGACCGTTGCTTCGTCATCAAGAAGTTAATGGAGTTGCGAGGGAAGAGCGAAAAACACAAGTGTCATGGAGATAGATCGAGCGACAGCACAAAAACTCAGCGCCTACATGGAAGAGCATCTTGCAGAGACTCTCTCGCTGACACGCCAATTGGTCGAAACCGAATCGCCATCAAAAGATGCTGAAGGGAGCCGCGCCGTGGTCGAGCTTCTGATCCAAACGGCGCAAAAGATCGCGGGCGTGTCAGCGATCGAGAGGCAACCAGCCGGTACGTGCGGCGAACATCTGCGTATCGTCTTCGGCGACGCGGATTCGGAGGCGCGTCCCGTCGTACTGCTGGGCCATACCGATACCGTATATCCGCGTGGGACGCTTCGACTTCAACCGTGGCGCGAAGAGAAGGGGCGAATCTATGGACCGGGCGTCTTCGACATGAAGGTCAATTGCGCGCTCGCGCTCATGGCGATGCGCGCTTGTGCAGAACTCGATCTGCCGCTCGCGCGCCCGGTCGTCGCGCTGTTGACTTGCGATGAGGAATCAGGCAGCGATCATGGTCGCGCCATCGTCGAAGCGGAAGCGCGTCGTGCCGCGCACGTGCTCGTGCTGGAGCCATCGGCGCCGGGCGGATGCGTGAAGACGGCGCGCAAGGGAACTGGGATCTTCTGTCTCGAAGTCGAAGGTCGTGCGGCGCATGCCGGACTCGAACCGGAAAAGGGCGCGAGCGCCGTGCTTGAGCTTGCGCGCCAGATCGAGCGCATCTACGCGCTGGCCGCGCCGGAGAAGGGAACCACGGTCAACGTCGGCGTCGTGTGCGGCGGCACGCAAGTGAACGTCGTCGCCGCGCACGCGCGCGCCGAGATAGACGTCCGTTTCTGCACACAAGCCGAAGCGGAAAGAGTTGAACGCGCTTTGCGCGAGTTGACGCCAGTGGATGAGCGCACAAGACTGCGTCTTACCGGCGGCA
>CAKZOF010000586.1 GCA_937135995.1 uncultured Pyrinomonas sp. | reverse complement strand
AAGAGGAGACGAAGAAACGGCTTGCCGTCGCTGTCTATCAACACTACAAGCGCATCGAACTGGCCCGCCGCCGGAGCGACATCGAGATTCAGAAGTCGAACATCCTGCTGATCGGGCCGACCGGCACGGGCAAAACGCTGCTTGCGCAGACGCTTGCGCGCATCCTGTCGGTCCCCTTCACCATCGTCGATGCCACTACGCTGACGGAAGCCGGGTATGTCGGCGAAGACGTCGAAAACATCATCCTACGTCTGCTGCAGGCGGCCAACGGCGACGTCGAGCGCGCGCAACAAGGGATCATCTACATCGACGAGGTGGACAAGATCTGCCGCAAGGACGAGAACCCGTCGATTACGCGCGATGTGTCGGGCGAAGGTGTGCAACAAGCGCTGCTCAAAATACTCGAAGGAACCATCGCCAACGTCCCGCCGCAGGGCGGGCGTAAACACCCACACCAAGAGTTCTTCCCCGTCGATACAACCAACATCCTCTTCATCTGCGGCGGTGCCTTTGTCGGGCTGGAAAAGGTCATCGAGAAACGCCTGCGCAACAAATCGCTCGGCTTTCAGGCCGAGATCAGGCCCGGCGCGAATCGCTACGCCGAGGCCATGGCCCACGTACAACCGGAAGATCTGGTGCGCTATGGCTTGATCCCGGAGTTCGTCGGTCGTCTTCCGGTGCTCGCTGTGCTGCACGAACTGGACGAGGCGGCGCTCGTGCGCATCCTGACCGAACCGAAGAACGCGCTCGTCAAGCAGTACCAAAAGAAATTTGAGTACGACAACATCAAGCTGCGCTTCACCGACGAAGCTTTGCGCGCCATCGCCCATCAAGCCGTGCAACGCAAAGTGGGCGCGCGCGGGCTGATGATGATCATGGAAGAGCTGTTGCTCGACGCGATGTACGAACTGCCCGGACAGCGGCGCATCAAGGAATTGATCATCACGCGCGAGATGGTCGAACGGCGTCGCGTCTTTCCCGCCGAACTGCTCGACGGAGCGGCGGCCTGAGTGCCGACGAGTGGCATTTGCTTCGAAAGTGTTCTAAAATTAACTTTCGTCAAGATCACCGACGGAGGGCGAGCGGCTCACGGTAGCGCGTCTCGCCCTTCGCAACTTGGGCAGGATCGCTAACACGACTAAGGCAGGCTATGGAAGAATACTCTGACAACACCCCAAAGGATATCGCCCGTTACCCGATGGTGCCCATTCGCGACGTGGTCATCTTCCCATGGACCAAAGTCGCGTTCAAGATCGGGCGGCCCGGTTCGGTTCGCGCGCTGGAAAAAGCGCTCGCCACCGACCGCACGATCTTTCTCGCCACGCAACACGATGCGTCGATCGACGAACCGACGCCGGAGCAGATCTATCGCGTCGGCACCATCGCTCGCATCCTCCAAGCACAACGCCAAGACAACGGCCAGATCAAAGTGATCGTCGAAGGGCGCGAACGGGCCACGGCGATTCGCGTCGAAAACGACGCCGGAGCCTTCACGGCCGTGGTCCGGCGCGCGCCCGTTGCCGCAGAGACGGGATTGCGCGTCGAGGCGTTGATCCAACGCATCGCACAACTGCTCGAACAGCACATGCGACTTGCGCCAGAGGTGCCGACCGACGCGTTGCAAGCGGCGCTGCGCAATCCGGATCCGGCGCAGATGGCCGATCAGTTCGCCTCGCAGATGCGCATCTCGGTGGAAGACAAACAAGGGTTGCTCGAAATCTTCTCCGTTCACGAGAGGTTGCAACGCATCGTCGAACTGCTGGAGATCGAGGTCGAAAAGCGGCAGATCGACCGCACTATTCAGAATCGCGTCAAGCGCCAGATGGAGAAGGCGCAACGCGAGTACTACCTGAACGAACAGATCAAAGCGATCCACAAAGAACTCGGACGCAAAGACGAAAAGGCCGAACTCGACGAACTACGCAAGAAGATCGAAGAGGCCGGCATGTCGGCAGAAGCCAAAGAGAAAGCGCTTCAAGAGCTCAATCGCTTGGAAGCGATGCCGCCCATGTCGGCGGAAGGGACCGTTTCGCGCACCTACATCGATTGGCTCTTGAGCGTGCCGTGGAAGCAGGAATCGAAAGAGGTGCGTGACCTACAGAAAGCTGAAGAGGTCTTGAACGAAGACCACTACGGCTTGGAGAAGATCAAAGAGCGCATCCTCGAATACTTGGCCGTCCGCCAACTGGTCAAGAACCCCAAGGGCTCGATCCTCTGCTTCGTCGGTCCGCCGGGCGTCGGCAAGACCAGTCTGGGCAAATCGATCGCGCGCGCGACCGGCAGGAAGTTCGTCCGGTTGAGCTTGGGCGGCGTCCGCGATGAAGCGGAGATTCGCGGCCACCGGCGCACCTACATCGGAGCGTTGCCGGGTCAAATCATCCAGATGATGAAGAAGGCGGGAACGATCAATCCGGTGATGTTGCTCGACGAAGTCGACAAGCTCGGCATGGACTTTCGCGGTGATCCGGCAGCGGCGCTGCTCGAAGTGCTCGACCCGGAGCAGAACCACGCTTTCCACGACCACTACTTGGACGTCGACTACGATCTATCGAAGGTCTTCTTCATCGCGACGGCCAACGTGCTCCACACCATCCCGCCCGCGTTGCAGGATCGTCTTGAGATCCTGCGCCTTTCGGGCTACACGGAGCGCGAGAAGCTGGAGATCGCGCGCCGCCACCTCGTGCCCAAGCAGGCCGAAGCGAACGGGTTGAAACCGAACCAGATCGAGTTCACCGAAGACGGCTTGCTCGAGATCATTCGCCACTACACGCGCGAAGCCGGCGTGCGCAACTTGGAGCGCGAGATCGGTTCGTGCTGCCGCAAGGTCGCACGCAAGCTCGTTGCACAAAAAGCGGGCGCCGGTTTCAAGGAAGTGATCGATGCCGAGCGCGTCCGCGAGATGCTCGGGCCGATCAAATTCCGCGCTCAAGGTCTGGCCGCAACCAGTGAAGTCGGGTTGGCAACCGGTCTTGCGTGGACCGAAGTCGGCGGCGATGTCTTGCAGATCGAAGCGACGCTCACTCAAGGGCGCGGCAATGTCACGCTTACCGGCAAGCTCGGCGACGTCATGCAAGAATCGGCCCAAGCGGCTTTGACCTGCATTAAAGCGCGCGCCGAGCGGCTCGGCATGAGCCTCGATTTCATCCGCAAGCGTGATCTGCACGTGCATATCCCGGAAGGGGCGATCCCTAAAGATGGCCCATCAGCGGGCATCACGCTGGCGACGGCAATGGCTTCCGTCTTGATGCGTGTCCCCGTGCGGGCCGACATCGCCATGACGGGCGAGATCACCTTGCGCGGGCGCGTGCTCCCCGTCGGCGGGATCAAAGAGAAGCTCTTGGCGGCTCATCGCTTCGGCATCTCGACCGTCATCATCCCGAAAGACAACGAGAAGGATTTGGTCGAAGTGCCGGAAGAGGTCCGCAACGCGCTCAATATTGAACTGGTCGAGACCATCGACGAGGTGCTCGCGCTGGCGCTGGAAAGCGCTTGCCCGACCGATGTCGGCCCGACCGACGACGCGACGCATCCTTCTCTCTGGACCGCCGAGTCGCCGACTCAATCAAGTACGCCGACCATGACGGAAAGCTGACAACGGAGGCATTCTTTCAATTCCAGCGGCGGTGCGAGGTGAACCACTTCGCACCGCCTTTTCGCTGGACTCCACGCTGTTGAACGACGTCTTTCGCGTCCGAGTGTGCTAAAATCCGCCTCACGCATTGACAGGCGCGACGCGCGAATCGCAGTCAAGATTCGACTGGGCGAAGGGTTGCAGCTCGCGCCGTTTTCCGAAAGCTTTTTCAATTCGGGCCGAAGAGGTCACGAACCGTGCAACGCGCACTCCTGTTCGTTCTTCTTTTCTCTGTTTTCGCTATCGCGCCGGCGCAAGCTGAAGTTCGCTTTCGCCTCTTTTTCCGTCCGGCGACCAACGCCCAACCGCTCGACGGCCGTCTTCTGCTTCTGATCTCGAACAACAACCAGCGCGAACCTCGCTTTCAGATCACCGAAGACCTCAACACGCAACAGGTCTTTGGCATCGATGTCGATGGTTGGAGGCCCAATGAACGAGCCATCATCGACGGCAGCGCTTTCGGTTATCCGCGGCGCAGTCTCGCCGATGTTCCGCCCGGCAAATACTGGGTGCAGGCCGTGCTCCACAGATACGAAACCTTTCATCGCGCCGACGGTCACACGGTCAAGCTTCCGATGGATCGCGGCGAAGGGCAACAGTGGAATCGTGCGCCCGGCAATCTCTACAGCGCGCCCGTGCAGATCGACTTCGATCCGCACCGCTTGCAACAGTTCGACATCGAACTCGATCGTGTGATGCCGCCGATCGAACCGCCGAAAGATACAAAGTTCATCAAGCACGTCCGCATCCAGAGTCAACTACTGACCAAATTCTGGGGTCGCCCGATGTACATCGGCGCTGCCGTCCTGCTGCCGGCAGGGTTCGACGAGCATCCGGAAGCGCGCTACCCTTTGATCGTCTTTCACGACCACTTCACGCCGACCTTTGACGGTTTTCGCGAAACGCCGCCCGATCCGAACTTGAAGCCCGAATACAGCGAACGGTTCAGGATCGAGGGCTACAATCGCATCGTCCAAGAGTACGCCTACCAGTTCTACAAAGACTGGACCAGCCTCGACTTTCCACGCTTCATCATCATCAAGATTCAACACGCCAACCCGTACTACGATGACTCTTACGCCGTCAATTCGGCCAACCTCGGCCCCTACGGCGATGCCATCAACTATGAACTCATTCCGTACATCGAGAAGAGGTTTCGCGGCATCGGGCAGGGCTGGGCGCGTTTCACTTACGGCGGCTCGACCGGCGGGTGGGAAGCGCTGGCGACGCAGATCTTCTACCCAGACATGTACAACGGCTGTTTCGCCGCCTGCCCCGACCCGATAGATTTTCGCGCCTATACGACGGTGAACATCTACGAGGACGAAAACGCCTATTACATGCCGAGCTACTGGAAGCGCATCCTGCGTCCCGGCAAGCGCAACTATCTTAACCAAACGGTTGCGACCATCGAAGACATGAACCACATGGAGTTGGCGCTCGGCACGCACGGACGTTCGGGCGGGCAATGGGACATCTGGCAAGCGGTCTTCTCGCCCGTCGGACCCGACGGCTACCCGAAGCCGATCTGGGACAAGCTGACCGGCAAGATAGATCGCGATGTGGCCCAGTACTGGCGCGAACATTACGATCTCGGCTATATCCTGCGTCGCGACTGGGCCAAGCTTGGACCGAAACTGGTCGGCAAGATCCACATCTACGTCGGCGAGATGGATAACTACTTTTTGAACAACGCCGTCTATCTTGTGGAGGATTTCCTCAAGCAGACGAAGGATCCCTACTACGCGGGCGAAGTAGACTACGAGCCGCGCGCCGAGCATTGCTGGAACGGCGACCACACGCGCCCGAACGCCATTTCGCGCTTGCGGTATAATCAGATGTACGTCCCCAAGATTCTCGAACGCATCAGGAAGACGGCGCCGCCCGGAGCCGATCTGACGAGCTGGCGGTACTAAGCCGTTGCGCGTCGCGTGCCCCGTGAGCTAGGTACGAGCGTCGTCTTTCCGGACCACGTTCAAAAGGGGCGCGTCGATCTGCTCTAGACAACCGACGCAGAGGAGAGGCGAATGACCCGAACCAAACTCTTGGCGCTCCTGATCTCCGTTCAGATGATCTTCGGAGCGAGTCTGTACGCTCAACAACGCACGCCGATGATCTTTGGACCGAACTTTTACGCTCAGCAACGCACGCAGAAGCCGCCGCTTCACGCCAAACATTGGATGGCGATCACTGGCAAACCATTGGCGGCCACCGCCGGCGCGATGATCTTTCAAAAGGGCGGCAACGCCGTCGATGCCGCCTGCGCCATGATCGCCGCCACCTGTACGATGTGGGACACGCTCGGCTGGGGCGGCGAAACGCAGGCGCTGATCTACAACCCGCACACGCGAAAAGTCGTCGGCATCAACGCGCTCGGCGTGGCGCCGACGGGCGCGACGCCCGAGTTCTTCCGCAGCAAAGGGATGAAGTATCCGCCCGAGTACGGGCCGCTCGCCGCCGTCACGCCGGGCACGCCGGGCGGCATACTGGTGATGCTCGCCGAATTCGGCAAGCTCTCGCTCAAAGACGTGCTCGAACCGGCGATTCAAATGGCCGATGGCTATCCGATCGAGGCGGAGACGGCCAATCTGATCGAACGCGAAAAGGAACGGCTCAAACAGTGGCCCTATTCGCGGCAGGTGATGCTTCCGCATCTTGGCGAGAAGCGCGAAGCGCCGGAGCCGGGCGAGATCTTCCGCCAACCGGATCTGGCCGCCACGCTGCGCAAACTGGTCGAGGCCGAACAAGAGGCTTTGAAACAAGGCAAGAGTCGCAAAGAGGCGATCTACGCGGCTTACGACCGCTTCTACAAGGGCGACATCGCGCGCGAGATCGTGCGCGGGGCTTATCACAACCTTCATCGCAATCTGCTCTACTACCGCAATCGCGGTCGGGCGATCCAGGATTCGATCGAGATGATGGAACAAGAGTCAGAGAAGATCGAAACGGCCTCCTCAATTGCGACGCTCATGGGCGTGGAGGGGCGCATAAGAGAAATCTACTACGGCGCTTTCACTGAAATCTTAAGACTTGAGGAGCCGTTCAGGCGAGTCAAACGGCCACCGGATAACATGATCAACGCGTTGATCAGCTTCTCGAATTCGCTCCTCTATGCGGCAGCGCTTTCGCAGATCTATCGAACGCCGCTCAATCCCACAATCAGCTTTCTGCATGAGCCGGGCGCGCGTAGGTTCTCGTTGGCGCTCGATATCGCCGAGATCTTCAAACCAATCATCGTCGATAAGATCATCTTCAAGCTCATCAATAAATCCATTCTGACGGAGGATGATTTGATGGAGGAAGTGGCCTTCGCGTACTTGAAAGAGAAGGGGCGTAAAGCGGTCGTCCGCGAATTCGAAGAGCGACTGCAAGCAACGGTTCGTCACCGCAGGTTGAGAAGGAATGTCTCCTACCGCGGATTTATCAGACTTGAATGCTATAAGCTGGTGAGGCACTTGTTGGGTATCGAACCTTATCGCGCCTTGCGCGCTTGGTGGTAGCCTCTCCTTGACCATCTTTGCGCTTTTCGCAAGCACGGGGAAGCGAGGGAGCGCGCGAGAAGATTTGATCATCGTCAACCGCTGAGAAGATGTACGTCATTGTCGTCTACGATGTTGAACAAGAGCGAGTGGGTAAAGTGTGCCAGTTGCTACGGCGCTACTTGCGTTGGGTGCAAAATTCCGCATTCGAGGGGGAGTTAACCGAATCGCAGCTAGAACGATTGAAGGAGGATTTGAAGGCGATCATCGACTCGGAGAAAGATTCGGCCTACTTTTATCTGCTAAGAGACGCAAAGTGGATGAGGAAGGAGATAATAGGGCAAAACAAGGGATCCGTTGACTATCTTTTGTGATCGCACCAAGTAAGACGCTCGCCAGTAGCGGCATCAATAAGAGATCCGTTGGCTATCTTTTGTGATCGCACTGTCTCGCGGGCTTTCCTGTTCTTTGTCTTTTTAACCTAATCCGTTGATCATCTTTTGTTATCTCACCGTGACTTCATGTAGAGTCATCCGTTGGATGTTTCATCCAAGATCGCGCATCGTCTGAACCTTGCGAAGGTTACAGTCGAAGCTCGTAGTCTCGCCAAAGATTGCTGGCCCAAGCGCCACGAATCAGGTCTGGAGAGCAGGTCAACTAGTCTTTCATCGGTTGGCCTTCCCGAGTATGTTTGGAAGGAAAAAGGTTCAGTTGCAAGTTAAAAGATATTTTTGGCTGCCGTCGTTCACCCAGCTATTGACAAGGATCGAGGATTGACTGCAAAATTTTAGCAGTGTCGATCAAATTCTGGCCGAAAAGCGTTTTGACAAGGGGGGGGGCTTAATCGAACCAAGGTGGGATTGAAACAAAATCTCATCAACAGTTGTGTAGGGAGAGAGTTGATAGGCTTAATCGAACCAAGGTGGGATTGAAACGCGGTGTGGGAGGTAGCGATGCGGGTGATTGAGACGGGCTTAATCGAACCAAGGTGGGATTGAAACCGATCCAGATGGGCGCGCGAAAGTGTGGATAGACTCGGCTTAATCGAACCAAGGTGGGATTGAAACGAGCTTTAGCTAAGCGGACGGGGTCGATGAAGTCCGGGCTTAATCGAACCAAGGTTGGATTGAAACATGCGCGCCTCTATCGCGCGATTGTGGTCGCCGGCGAGGCTTAATCGAACCAAGGTGGGATTGAAACCGGCTACGACGTGATCAAGTGTGATTTCGAAACAGTTGGCTTAATCGAACCAAGGTGGGATTGAAACGAAGAAAGTCTTCTAATTCTTCTTTGGGTAATGTGGGGCTTAATCGAACCAAGGTGGGATTGAAACTCCCACACAACATTTAGAGTAAATCGCACGCTTTCGGGCTTAATCGAACCAAGGTGGGATTGAAACGCGGCCTGCTCCGGCGGGTTAGCGGCCGCCACGACCGGCTTAATCGAACCAAGGTGGGATTGAAACACGGCTCCCTGATCGAGGCGATGACCACCTCGACCGGGGCTTAATCGAACCAAGGTGGGATTGAAACCGTAAACGTCTCCCGCTTGCCCGCGCGAGGCGATCTCGGGCTTAATCGAACCAAGGTGGGATTGAAACTTTCGTGTAATCAATAAGCCCTTCCCACACAACATTGGCTTAATCGAACCAAGGTGGGATTGAAACATGTAATCGCGGCGCGTGTCGTCATAGTAACCTACCAGGGCTTAATCGAACCAAGGTGGGATTGAAACTTGTAACGCCATATATATGGCGGCGTAAATCTAATAGGCTTAATCGAACCAAGGTGGGATTGAAACCAGATGAAGAGCGGC
>CAKZOF010000585.1 GCA_937135995.1 uncultured Pyrinomonas sp. | reverse complement strand
TGAACGCCGCTTCCACCAGCGAGCCGATCGTTCTCTCGTCGTTGAAAGCTGGGAAAAAGACGCTTATGCTCGGGCGTTTGTTCATTCTTCGACTTCGTGCACACCGTAAAGGGGAAAAGCTTTGCCTAAGTTCGCATCGAACGCCCATGCCGTCGTTCGCCTTCCCTTGAGTGGGAACTTGTCGAGCGTGAACTCCCTGTGCCAGTGTGTTTCGCGCCGTTCGCCGCGGTCGAACAACGTTTCGCGAAATCTTTCGACCAGTTCGGTTTGCGCGATTGCGAACACGATTTCGCGACCGGAATCATCTTCGTAAGCGAGAAGCACCGCATCAGCGGGCCGATCTTTCAACGCGGCCCGACCGAAAGCCCGATAACGGTTCTCGCCAACGCGGATCAACCCGTCGAAAGATCCGTGCGCGCTTGTATCCGACGCGGCGAAGTCGCGCACCTCGAGGCTACGCAGCAGAGCGGGCCGCAAGAAGCCCATCGCATTGAGCGCGTTGGCGCGCGCGCGCAGCGTCTCCCGGTTCGGATGCAGCGTCCGCGTCGAGCAGTCGTTCGGGAGTAGGTTAATGAAAAGGAGGCAAGCTTTCGCTTGCAACCTCTCGCGCCCCCAATTGCGCATGTGGTGAATCGTCGCTACAAAGAAGATCCCGAGATAGAGCGCGAGCGCCGCGGACGCCGGCGCGATCCATCGGGCGAAGAAGTGACGCTCACCGTCGCGCTGGTTCTCGACGATCATCGCAGCGAGATAGAACATCGCGATGCACAAATAGATCGAAAAGCCCAAATACCGCGATGACATCGCCTGTTCCACGCCGAAGCTCATTCGCCCGAAGGTGATCAACGCGGCGGTGATGATGGAGTACAGGCCGAGCGCGATCCAGCACATGGCGCGCGCGGCGAGATCGCCGTCTTCGCGCATTCCCCATGTTCTGAGGCAAAGCGTCGCGAAGATGACCAACGTCAGCGCTCCAGCGAGCAGGCTGATCCAAAGACGTCCCCACGAAAGCGGCGCGCCTAAAACGGCGAGGAAATACCCGGAAGCGGCCAACGTCAAGGGGAGCGCGTTCAAGTTTGGATAAGGCAGGGAGTGGTAATCGTAAAAATAGCACGCGACGCTCGCGGCAAAGCCCGCCATCCAAACGCTCGCCCACTGAAATTTGCTACAGGGCGCGTGCGAAGCATCGGTCAACAGGAACGGAAACGCGACCAGCCAGCAGACGAGTCCGTTGGCACAAGAAAAGCTGCTCACTGTCGAAGCCGCCATGCAGAGCGCGAACTTGACCGAAAACTTCCAGCCCGAGCGAGCGACGAAGATGCAGAACAGCACGCAGACGATGGGCATCAAATAGACGACCTGCACGCCGAACAGCCAGTTTTCGTACTGCGCCGGGCTGAAGATGAGGATGTTGGCTAGAAGATAGAGCCATGCCCTTCGCTCTCGCGTGCCGCCGATGGTTCTTTCTCCCAAAACGTAGATGCCGAGCGAGACGAGACAGACGAGGGCGAAGATCAAGCCCATCTCCCACCGCACGTTCCAATCTGTCAGCCGACCCAGAACGACGAAGACGAGGTTGGGGAAGAACTGCCGGTGTTCGTTCTGTTGAGCGTACAGGTCGCCGAACGTGAGCTTCCCTTGCGCCGCCTTTTCGAAAAGCGGGACCAGTTCCCATTGATCGCAGTACGGAACATCGACGCCCCACTTGAAGACGAGCGTGCCTGTGACGAGCGGCGGAAGCATGGCTAAACACAAGAGCAGCTTCCACGTTGCGGGGCGCTCCTTGGCGCTCGTTTTGCGCGCAGCGTGTGCCAAGATCCTCGGCAAAGATTCGTCGGACATTTTCGAAAAACGAAGCGGTCGCGCTTCGTGAAACGTTGAACTGACCCGAAGTTCAGGCTAATGTTTGCGACGGTTGGCCGATGAACCACCGAGAGCGAAACGAAAACGGCATCAGCAAAGCGAACCGCCGGAGCGAGATGAAAACGAGGTCGGCGAAGCGCGCTGTCGTCGCGCTCGCGTCGGTTTTTCTCCTGTTCGCTCCGCCCGGCACGCTCCTCTTCGCTTTGATCGTCGGGGTTGGCCTTCTCCGTCGCAGTCAGGCGACCATCGCGTTGCTGGCCGTCGCTCTCGTCGGCGCGTGGATCTTTTGGCGGCGTCGGTCGAAAAAGAAGACGCCGCCGTCACGACGCTCGCAAGCGGTTGCAGAAGATGATTGAAGCGCACACTATCCTCGCTCTTTTCGAGCTTTCGAACTCTTCCGCCCTCAAGCGCTCGCAGAAGATGATTGAAGCGCGCACACCTTGCACAAGTCGGCCAGCTTCGCAAAGATCACCCTTTCACACCCGGAAAACACCGTCTTCTCGCGTTCGGGGCGGGCAGCATAGCATGTCCGCCGCGCGCTGTCATTCCGCCGGTAGCTCGAGAGAGTTGAAACCGCGCCCGATCGCGCGACGTAATAAACTTGTGTCGCTTCGGTTGCCGCGCCGAAGACGGCTCTTACGAGAAGAACTCAATGGTGATCACGGGAGGAAGAGTGAACAGTCGCTTTTTGAAGATCGCCGCTCGCATCTGCGGCAAACTACGCAAGCACGAGATCGACGCGAGGAGAAAACGTCGCACGACGATCTCCGCCAGCAACATGAGCCGCGGTTTGTTGTTCAAGTCTTCTTTGATCCTTCTCGCGTGTGCCGTCGCGTTGGCACAGACACCACCCGCTGCTCAAGATCCAACGCGACCGCCAGCCGTGGAACCGCGCCCGACCACGCCGGGGCAAACGTCTCCGAACGATCCGCCGCGCGCTGTTCCGACGCCGCGCGCGCCGGAGCGGAAGGCGGAGCAAGGCACAACGCCCGTTGAAACGGCTCCCGCCGAACAGATACGCGAGCCGCAACTGCCGCCTGCCGAGCCGCGTCCGGTTCCGCCGCTACCAGAACTGAAGCGCATCGGCGTCGAGCGTGACCGCAAACTTCCACTCACGCTTCGCCAAACCATTCGGCTCGCGCTGGCGAACAACAACGAGATCGAGATCGCACGCGACGATGTGCGACTGGCGGAGACGACTCTGCGCGCGCTCGAAGGCGTGTACGATCCAGTTTTCGCCATCACGCCGCAGATCAGCAGCACGGTGGAACCGGTGGCCAGCGTGCTCGCCGGATCGGACCAGCGCGGCACGGTCTCGACCACGGACTTCAATTTCGGTCCCAGCCTGAGCAAGCAGTTCAGCTTTGGCGGCGGACAGTATCAACTCTTCTTCAACAACTTCCGTCGTTCCACTTCTTCGACCTTCAGCCAATTGAACCCCTTCTACTCGTCGAGCTTGGGTGTGCAGTTCGTCCAACCTTTGGTGCGCAACCGTGCGATCGACCGCAACCGACGCGACATCCGCGTTCAACGTCGACGACTGGAGCAATCGGATGCGGAGTTCCGCCGACGCGTCAGTGAGATCATCGCGCAGGTGGAGCAGGCTTACTGGGATCTGGTCTTTGCCCGCCGCGATCTAGACAACCGCACGGCCAACCTCAATCTGGCGCGCGAACAGTTCCGCTTGACGGAAGCGCGCGTGGCTGCCGGCGCCGCCGCCCCGATCGAACGGGCCGAGGTGGCGACCGAGCTTTCGAGCCGCGAAACCGAACTGCTGCAAGCGGCGCAAGCCGTCACTGTTGCCGAGAACAATCTGAAACGTTTAATCCTGCGCGACCCGCTGGCCGTCGAGTGGAGCGCAGAGATCCTGCCGACCGATGAGCCGTCGTTCGATCCGGAACCGCTGGAGCTCTCTTCATTGCTTGCAGAAGCGCGCGAAAATCGGCCCGAACTGCAACGTCTGCGGTTGGAAGAAGAGGTCAATCGTCTCGACGTCGATTTCTTCCGCAATCAGACGAAGCCGCGCATCGATCTTCAAGCGACAGTGGCAACCACGGGGCTGGCCGGTAGCCCGGTGGTGCCGACCGGAACGTTGACGGGCGGTCTGACCGCTGGCACGGGCGCGCCGACCGGACAAGTGCCTTTGATCTTCGGCGATCCGACGGCGAACGCCAACGCTTTCTTGCTCGCGCAAGTGAATCAACTGCGCGCGGCGTTGGGTTTGCCGCCCGCCGATGTGCCGCTCATCACGCCGCAGACGCGCCAAGTGCCGGAGAACTTGGTGGGCGGCTACGGACAGACTTTGAGCAATCTGTTCCGCTTCGACACGCGCAACGTCGTGGTCGGCGTGCGCATCGAGTTGCCGTTGCGCAATCGGACGGCGGAAGCCAACCTCGCCGGAGCGCTGATCCAACGCGAACAGTTGGCCGCCACGCGACGCCAGCAAGAGCAACTGGTCGCCGTTGAAGTGCGCAACGCCGCGCAGGCCGTGGAGAGTGCAAGACAGCGCGTCGTCGCCGCACGCGAAGCGCGCCGCAACGCCGAAGTTCAACTCGAAGGCGAGCGACGACTTTACCAAGTCGGGCGTTCGACAACCTTTCTGCTCTTTCAGCGCGAAAACCAATTGGCCAACGCCCGCAACCTTGAGATCAGAGCCGAAACCGACTACAACAAAGCGGTGGCGGAACTGCGCCGCGCAGTCGGCTCCATCTTGCGCGCAAACAACGTCACGGTGGCGTCGCCCATGACGAGCCGCAGGTGAGAAGCGACAAGGCGAGGGGCGCCGCAAGCGCCAGCAGGTCGCGACTGCCACAACGCGCTTTTCGGCGAACACGCGAGGCGCAGTTGCGTCGCGGCGTCAAGATAGTTCGACGACGAGTCACGTTCTCGATCGTGAAGATCACGGCGACCATCATTACCTTGAACGAGCAAGAGAACATCGAGGCGGCGTGCGCGTCGGTGGCGTGGGCCGACGAGGTGCTCGTCGTCGATGCTGGTTCGACCGACCGCACATGCGCCATCGCGCGCGCTTGCGGCGCGCGCGTCATCCAACGCCCGTGGCCCGGTTTTGCGCAGCAGAAGCAGTTTGCTGCCGAGTCGGCGGCGCATGACTGGATCTTCAGCCTCGACGCCGACGAACGCGTGTCGGCGCAGCTTGCCGCGTCGATTGCGCAGTTGCGCGCGCTGGACGCAAGAGCACTGGCCGATGGCTATCGCGTCGCGCGACGGTCGTTTTACATGGGGCGCTGGATCCGCGGTGGCGGTTGGTACCCGGACTACCAACTGCGTTTGTACCATCGCGCGCGCGGGCGGTGGCAGGGAGCTTACGTTCACGAATCAGTGAAAATGGAGGCCGGCGCGCGCGTCGAGACCCTGCGCGGCGATCTTTTGCACTACAGCATACGCGATGCGGCGCATCATCATCGCATGATTGGCGAGCGATATGCTCCCTTGGGAGCGCGCCAAATGCTGGAAGCGGGACGAAGGACTTCGCCGCTCGAAATCGCGCTCGCCGGGCCGATCGCTTTCGTGCGAAGCTTCGTGCTCAAAGGCGGTTTTCGCGATGGGCTGGCCGGTTACACCATCGCACGCTTTGCCGCCCATCACGCTTTCCTCAAGCACTTGATGCTGTGGGAGCTACAGCAGCGAACGGAGCGCACGCTTTCAGTCGAACAGACCGAACCGTCTGACTCGCATCCTTCCGGCGACACGGACGAAACAGGAACTTGAACCGTTTGGCGTGTTCGGCATAGCGGTGATCGGACGACCGCAAAGAACAGTAGAGCATCCGGTAGCTCATTCCGAGCGAACAACTGAATTCGGCACATGGTCGCCGAAGCTTGGGATCGAGCTGACTCGTGAGTCTCTGGCGCGACATCATCAATAAAACATCATTCAATAAAGGCGGAACGACGCTAAAAAGAATCGAAGTGTGATGGCAAAGCGGCGCGCGTCAGTCGATGCATTGCTCTTTGCTCAACGCGATTCCGCACGCTTTCCGGCAGCGGGCGGAGACTTCTGACTTCTACTTGACCAAAAGGGGAATTGCGTTGGCGTTACTCTGCGCTCTTTTCGGCAGCGAGCGGCGGCAGCAACTGCCGGCGCGAAGCCGGACCGGCGGGAACGCGCGGCGTGCTCTCGTTGGAGAGGAGTTCGAGCAACAACTCGTCCTCCATCTGGCGACTTTGCCAGACCTGTGGCCCTTGGTTGAGCAAGGCGAACAGGACCAGTCCGCGATCGGCGGTGTAAACAACGCCCGCAAGGCTTGCCATTCCGCCGTCGATGGTCGTCAACGTACCGGTCTTGCCGACGAGCGCCCCTTCGAGCGGCGTCCCGCGCAGGCGATGGCGCAGCGTTCCGGCATCGCAGCCGGCAAAAGGCATGATCTCTTCCGGCGAAAGTCCTTGCCGTTGCAATTCTTCAACCAGAGCGCGCAACGTGGCGACGATGCCGCGCGGCGTCAAGCGGTTATGTCCCAGTCCCGAACCGCACTCGATGAAGACCTCGTGCGCCTGGAGCCCGACCCTTTCGATCAACATCTTTTGAATCGCTTCCGGGCCGCCGACGAGCGCCGTCAGGCGATCGGCGACGAAGTTGCTCGAGTGGGCGTTCATGTAGAGCAGCACATCGCGCAGCCGATACGATTCGTAGCTGATGGCTGGCGCCAACGGCGGCGGTTCGGCGACGCCCGTTTTCGGTTGGCCCATCTTGAGCGCGCGCACGAGCCGCGCGGCAGCCTCTTCGGGCGCGTCCGTGAAGTTGAAGCAGAAGCCGGGCGAGACGAAGACCGTACCGACTATTCGCCGAACGCCGCGCTCGCGCAACCTCGTGGCGATGGCGCCAGCTTGCACGTCGCCGAAGAGCGGATCGTCGCTCGTGACGTAAACGCTTCCGGAGAACGTGCCGCGCGCGTCGAGCGTGCCGTCGAGGCGGACGTCGGTGCGGAAGCGATGGTCGGCGCCGAAGCGTTCAAGCGCTGCCAGCGATGTGGCCAGTTTCGAGAGCGAGGCCGGATTGAACGGCACATCCGAGTTGAGGGCGGCGAGGACTTGGCTCCCGTCGAGCGTTTCAACATAGACGCCATGTCGTTCGAGTTCTTCGCCGCGCGCGGCATACCACGCGGCGACGTCGAACACGGGTTCGCGCACGACGGGCGACGGCAGGTCCGCTGCGTAAGTTGAAAAGGAGTGAGCGACGCTTTGGTGTTCGTCGCTTTGCCAGAGCCTGAGCGCGTAAGGGATTAGGCTGAGCGCGGTCGTGAAGACGAGCCCGAGCGCGATCATCAGCAGCGCTGACCGGCGAGGTTGCACGCGTTCGCTTTCCTCCTGTGACCTCTCTCGAGACGACAAGCGCCTTCACGTCGAAGGCGCGAAGCGTTATCATGCGAAAAGCCGACGCCGTCCGTCAAGCTGGAGGGCGGCCCGATTCTGGAGAAGATGATCGCCGAACAGATCTTCGTCGCCGCCGACGGCGCGCTTTTGATCCTCTTCTTTGCGGCTTTCGGAGCCGTCATCGGCAGTTTCTTGAACGTCATCATTCATCGCGTCCCGCGCGGAGAATCGATCGTGCTGCCGCGCTCGCGATGCCCGCAGTGCGGAGCGGCGATCAGGCCGCAGGACAACGTCCCGGTGCTCAGCTACCTCGTGCTCGGCGGACGTTGCCGCGCGTGTCGCGCGCCGATCTCGGCGCGGTATCCGTTGGTCGAGGCGTTGACGGCGGCGCTCTTTGCCTTGGCCTTCGCGCGCGCTGGGCTGACGCTAGAACTCGCTTTCGATCTCGCGTTCATCGCCGCTGTGCTCGCGCTCATTTTCATCGACGCCGAGCACATGCTGCTTCCGAACGCCATCACTTACCCAGGCTTCGTCGTGGCTTTGGCGGCGCGCGTTTTGGTCCCTCGGCTCGATCTGGTGCATTTGAGCGGCTACCCTTGGTGGGCCAACTCATTGATCGGCGCGCTCGCGGGCGCAGCTTTCGGCGCGGGCACGCTCTGGCTGGCGCGCGCAGCGTGGCGGCGCTTGCGCGGCGTCGAAGCGATGGGTCTGGGCGACGTCAAGATGATGTTGATGGTCGGGGCTTATCTGGGTTTACCGCGCACGGCCGTCGCGATGTTTCTCGCGTTCGTCATTGGCGCGGCAACTGGCGTCGCCATCGTGTTCGCCCGAGGCGAGCGCGATCTGCAGACCATGATCCCTTTCGGCATCTTTCTCGGAGTGGGGGCAACGGTCGCCCTTTTCTTCGGCGATGCGCTGTTGAACTGGTACTTGCAGTTCTTCGTCTAAGCTGCGAAGAAACGCAAGAGATCGTCATCGGTGAACAAGTCAACTGGTTCTGCTATGCTCTCGCGCTACGAAAACCGCGCGCAACTAGCGCTGGCGCTGCTGATCGGGTTGCTTCTGCTCGTCAACCTCTTGGCGTTCGGGTTGGTCGCGCTCGCCCCGCGCGCGCCCGTGCTGCTCGCGGTGCTTGTCGTCACATTGAGCATCAGCGTCCCTTTCATTCTGCTCTTTCCGCGCTGGTTGTTGCGCCCCTTTCATCGGTTGTTCGACGAAGCAGCGCGCGTGCCCATCGAGACGCGCCGCACGGAAGCGCGCGACGAAACGGAATTCGTGCTAGAGACGTTTCAGGCCGTGGTCGCGCAGTTGCGCGCGCAGGCCAAGGAGTTGGAGCGTTTGAACGCGCAGGTGCGCGCGCGCGCCGAGTCAGCCGAAGAGTTGAACGCGCGCATCATCGCCAGCATGCCGTCGGGACTGGTCGCTTTCGATGCTCAAGGACGCGCCACTGTCATCAACGCTCCGGCGCGCGCGCTGTTGCAAACGGATCGGGTCGGCGCCGGACTCAAGGAAGTTCTGAAAGCGGCGCCGGAATTGATCGGTTTGGTCGAGGATTGCTTGCGGCACGGCGCGCTCTACCGCCGCGAAGAAGTGACCGTCACGGACGGCGCCGGACAGGCGCGCAAGCTGGGCGTGACGGTGGCGCCCATCGCGGCGCATGGGACGCCGGGCGGTGCGCTCTGCTTGATGACCGACATCACCGAGGTGCTCGAATTGCGCGAAGCGGTCGCGCGCAAGAGG
>CAKZOF010000584.1 GCA_937135995.1 uncultured Pyrinomonas sp. | reverse complement strand
GACCTATCTTGGCCTCTATGCGCTGCAGCACCGCGGGCAGGAATCATGCGGCATCGTCGCTAGTGATGGCATCGTTCTTCGTTCCGAACGAGCGATGGGACTGGTCTCGGACGTGTTCGACGCCGAGCGCTTGAATCGGCTGCCGGGCGCTAGCGCCATTGGGCACGTGCGGTATTCCACGGCGGGCGAGGTGTCGATCCGCGAAGCGCAGCCGTTTCTGGTCGCCTGTCAGCACGGACAGGTCGCCGTCTGTCACAACGGCAACTTCCCGTTCGCTTCCGAGGAGCGTCGGGCTTTGGAGCGTCAAGGAGCGATCTTCTCCTCGACTTCGGACACCGAAGTCGTGCTCCACAAACTCGCACGCTCGCATGCTTCATCCGTGGCCGAAGCTATTCCCGAAGTGCTGCGCGACATGGAAGGCGCCTTCTCGATGCTCTTCTTGACGCCCGACGCGCTGATCGCCATTCGCGATCCGCGCGGCTTTCGCCCGCTCGCATTGGGCCGTCTGGGCAAGGCCTGGGTGATCGCTTCGGAGACCTGCGCATTCGATCTGATCGATGCCGCGTACGTGCGCGACATCGAGCCGGGCGAGATGATCATCATCGATGAGCTGGGGTTGCGCTCGTCGCGTCCGTTGCCGCCTTGCGCGCACGCCTTCTGCATCTTCGAACACGTCTATTTCTCGCGTCCCGATTCGATCATCTTCGGCCGTTCGGTCAACGAATCGCGCCACAAAATGGGCAAACGCTTGGCCATCGAGCATCCGGCCGAGGCTGACATCGTCGTGCCCGTGCCCGATTCGGGCGTGGCGGCGGCCATCGGCTACGCGGCGCAGTCGGGACTCGCCTACCGGCACGGTCTTGTGCGCAACCATTACGTCGGACGCACCTTCATCGAGCCGCAGCAATCGATCCGTTCTTTCGGCGTACGCATCAAACTCAATCCCGTGCGTGATCTTTTGAAGGGGCGGCGCGTGGTCCTGATCGATGATTCCATCGTGCGCGGCACCACGTCGAAGAAGATCGTCCGCATGGTGCGCGAAGCCGGCGCAAAAGAGGTCCACGTGCGCATCAGTTGCCCGCCGACGATCAGCCCATGCTTCTACGGCGTCGATACGCCGAATAAGTCGCATCTGATCGCCGCGCGCATGTCGGTCGAAGAGGTGCGCGATTTCATCGAGGCCGATTCGCTCGGTTACCTTTCGCTCGAAGGCATGCTTGAAGCGTGTGGTTTCCCGCCCGAAGTTTCGTGCGTGGCTTGCTGGACCGGTCAATACCCGACGCGCATCACGCGTGCCGCCGAAACGATGTATGAACGCGAGCGCGAGCCAGTCTCTTCGGGCGACGTCCGGTAAGCAGAGGCGCTTGGGACGCGCGTCACAACTTTTGAGCCTTGGGAAAGGCTCAGGGGAATTGATGCCCAGTGAGCAAAAGCGCTGGAACGCTTGC
>CAKZOF010000583.1 GCA_937135995.1 uncultured Pyrinomonas sp. | reverse complement strand
TCGCCGTCAATTGCGCCGCCATCCCCGAAACGCTCATCGAATCGGAACTCTTCGGCCACGAGAAGGGGGCGTTCACGGGCGCACACGAACGGCGTCCCGGAAAGTTCGAACTCGCTTCCGGCGGCACGGTCTTTCTCGACGAGGTGGGCGAGCTTCCGCTCGGGGCGCAGGCCAAATTGCTGCGCGTCATCGAAGAGCGCGTGGTGGACCGCGTCGGCGGGCGCGCGCCCGTTCCGGTCGATGTGCGCATCGTCGCGGCGACCAATCGCGATCTGGAAGAGGCGGTGGCGCGCGGCGAGTTTCGCGGCGATCTCTTCTTCCGCCTCGCCGTCTTTCCCGTGCGGATCCCGCCGCTACGCGAACGCGGCGGCGACATCGCGCTTCTTGCGCGCCACTTCGCGGCGAAGTTCGGGCGCGAGTTGCGCGGGCGCGAGATGAGCGTGAGCGACGATGCGTTGCGTCTTTTGTGCGCGCATCGTTGGCCCGGCAACGTGCGCGAACTGGTCAACGCCATCGAGCGGGCGTGCATTCTCGCCGACGAGATGACGCTCGAAGCGCGCGATTTCGCCTTCCTGCAGCGGCGCGAGGAGCAGATCGAAGATTTGCGCGAGATGGATCTTTCGGGATCGCTGGCGGAAGCGGTCGAGCGCGCCGTGCGTTGGGTCGAACGCCGCAAGATCGGCGAGGCGCTGCGCGCGCACGAAGGCAACAAAGCGCGCGCCGCAGAGAGCCTCGGCATAAGCTACAAAACGCTGCTCACCAAGATCAAAGAGTACGAGCTATAGCACCGCTGTTTCTTTGGAAAGTCGCTGGGAAAACATCCTGCGGTTTCGCCCAAAAGCGCAGGATGTTGCCACCTGAACTTACGCCCGCGCCGAACTGCTCGTCAACGCAAGATCGTGTTTTGCTCAAAGGCACGCGCCGTTGTCGCCCGAACTCGCCGGGAGTTCGGGAAGTGCGCATGCCTTCGCTTTGATTTGCCGGGTCGCTTTGTTTATGCTCGCTCGTTGAATGCGAAATGGGCGACGTGACCAAACACGCGGAGAGCGAATCCGAAGCAGACGCCGGCCCCATCTCTTTGGAAGAAGCTGAAACGGTGCGCGAAGCGGGCGTGGCGGAAGCGCGCACGGCAGCATCGGCGCGCCCGTCGGTGGCGCGTTCA
>CAKZOF010000582.1 GCA_937135995.1 uncultured Pyrinomonas sp. | reverse complement strand
AAAAAGCGAACCTCCAGGCGAAAGTACGGATGGAGGTCGACCGGATCATCAAAAACCTCGAGAACGACGTGAAAGTTTCGGCCACCCGCGTCGCCGCCCTTGAACGCGAAACTGCGGCGCTCAGTGCGCAGACTGCCGAGCAACGAGAACTCGCCGTGCAGCTACGCCAACTCGAGCGCGAGGCCGAAGCAAGCCGGCAACTCTACGAGAACTTTCTCCAGCGCTTCAAGGAAACGACGGAACAGCAAGGGATCGTGGAGTCTGATGCGCGGATCGTCTCCCTGGCGGCGCCGCCAGAAAAGCCGAGTTCGCCCGGGCCCTTCCTCTTCGGGGCCGTCGGCTTCACCGCTTCCTTGATGTTCGGAACGCTGCTCGCCCTCCTCCTCGAACGGCTAGACAACGGGCTTCGCACCGGCCGCCAAGTCGAAGAAGCCCTGGGCGTCCCTGCGCTCGGCCTCGTGCCCCGTCTCGAGCGGTTGAAGCGCCGGCAGCATCCGCACCAATACCTTCTCGCCAAACCTCTCTCCGCCTATGCCGAAAGCCTGCGGGCGATCCATACCTCGCTTCGACTTTCTAACGTCGACGATCCGCCGAAGTTGATCTTGATCACCTCGTCCCTTCCCCAGGAGGGCAAGACAACGCTTGCCCTTTCCCTGGCCGTGTTCGCCGCCCGCTCCAGTCAAAGGGTCCTTTTGATGGATCTCGACCTGCGCCATCCGAGCATCCACCGCGATCTCGCCGTGCGACCCACGGTCGGCTTCGTCGAACTCATGGCCGGCGAGGCGGCGCTCGAGGATGTGATCGTCCGTGACGACGAGACGGGAATCGATCTCCTCCCCGTCAAGAAACAGACCGCCAACCCGACGGACATTCTCGGCAGTCACAAGATGCGCTCCATTCTTGCGGAGCTGCGCAATCGCTACGATTTCATCGTCATGGACTCGGCACCCCTTTTGGGCGTGACCGATAGCAAGATCGCGGCTCTTCTCGCCGACAAGGTGCTCTTCGTAGCGCAGTGGGAGAAGACGAGCGTCGAAACCGCGCGCAACGGGCTCCTGCATCTTCTCGAGGTGAGGGCTTCGGTTGCCGGTGCGGTGTTGACCCAGGTCGACATCAAACGCCACGCGACCTACGGCTATGGCGATGTCGGCCAATACTACGGCAAGTACCAGCGGTACTATGTGAACTGAGGAAGCGAATGCTGCTCAAAAGAGTTCCGGCTGCATCGAGCCGGTCGCGCCGACCGGGTGGCCGAGCGCGATGGCGCCGCCGTTCACGTTCAGCTTGTGCATCGGTAGCTCGTGGCCCTCTCGCGCCAAGCCGCGCACATCTGCCAGCACTTGCGCTGCGAATGCCTCGTTGATCTCAAACAGATCGACGTCTGCCATCCGCCAGCCTGCCCGCTCCAGTGCAATCGGAATTGCCTTGACAGGCGCATAGAAAATCCAGCGCGGATCGAGCGCCGCCTGCCCGTAGCCTACAATCCGCGCTAGCGGCTGTGCGCTGCACTGCTCTGCAAAGTCGCGTCGTGCTACTACGACAGCGGCTGCACCATCGTTCAGACCTGGCGCATTGCCCGCCGTCACGCGCCCGTTCGGATCGAAGGCGGGCTTCAGCTTGGCAAGTGCCTCTAGCGTCGTCTCGGGACGGATTGGCTCGTCTCGGTCGACGGTGATCATGCCTTTTCTATCTTGAAGCTCGATCGGCACGATCTCCGCTCTGAACTTACCCGCCTCAGTTGCTGCTGTTGCCTTTTGATGGCTGCTCAGAGCAAACTCATCCATCTCTTCACGGCTGACCTCAAGCTGATCTGCTATGAACTCTGCAGCATTGCCCATCAGTTGATCGGTCATCGAGCAGAACAAGCCATCGTGCTGCAAACTGTCTTTTAGCTCGACGTGACCGTAACGCGCACCGCCGCGCGTCGCCATATCTAGGTAGGGCGCGTTGCTCATGCTTTCTGTGCCGCCCGCCACATAAGCAACTCCATCGCCCGCCTTGATGCCGTTTGCTGCCAACATGATGGCTTTCAGGCTGCTGCCGCATGCCTTGTTCACAGCTGTGCCACCGACGCTATCAGGGAAGCCTGCGCCGATCCAAATTTGGCGCGGCACAGCTTGTCCGGCGCCTGCTGCCACCACTTGCCCGATGATCACCTCGCTGATGGTCTCAGGTGGCAAGCCGCTGCGCTCAACAGCTGCGCGCACCGCCATGCTGCCCAGCTGTACCGCGCTGAATGGCTTCAGCGCACCCAAGAATTT
>CAKZOF010000581.1 GCA_937135995.1 uncultured Pyrinomonas sp. | reverse complement strand
TGCGGCAGGATGTGCTTGACACTATGTGTCAGCGCCGACGGCAGACGGCGTGCGAAGGCGTCGAAAAGTCGCACGTAAACGTCGCTCGGTGTCACGAAAACGTCAACCGCCGCTCGTCGAACGGACGAACGGCGGCGGCTGACGTCGCACCGGCGAGGCGCGCGCTTTCGGCGTCCAACTCCGATTTCAGTCGTAGTACTCGAGTCCGAGGTGCGTGATCAGTTCCTCGCCGCGAAGGTGCCGGAGCGTGTTCTTCAGTTTCATCAACTGGATGAAGAGATCGTGCTCTGGGTAGAGTCCGGGAGCCGTCATCGGCGATTTGAAGTAGAAGGAGAGCCATTCTTGGATGCCGCGCATTCCGGCGCGCTGCGCCAGATCGAGAAAGAGCGCTAGATCGAGCACGATGGGCGCTGCAAGAATGGAGTCGCGGCACAGGAAGTTGATCTTGATCTGCATCGGGTACCCGAGCCAACCGAAGATGTCGATGTTGTCCCACCCTTCTTTGTTGTCGCCGCGTGGCGGGTAGTAGTTGATACGTACGAGATGCGAAAAATCCTTGTAGAGTTCCGGATAGAGTTCCGGTTGGAGGATGTATTCGAGGACCGAAAGCTTGGATTCCTCTTTGGTCTTGAAGGAGTCGGGATCGTCCAACACCTCGCCATCGCGGTTGCCAAGGATGTTGGTCGAATACCAGCCGTGCAGTCCGAGCAACCGAGATTTCAAACCGGGGGCGATGATAGTTTTCATCAGGGTCTGGCCGGTCTTGAAATCCTTGCCGCAGATGGGAACGTTGTTCTCGTTGGCGAGTTCGACCATGGCCGGGATGTCGACCGTCAAGTTCGGCGCGCCGTTGGCAAACGGGATGCCGGAGCGCAGTGCCGCGTAGGCGTAGATCATCGACGGCGCGATCGCTCGATGGTTCTCTTTGAGCGCCTTTTCGAACGACCGGAGCGTGCGATGGACGGGATGCGGTTTCATGAAGACTTCCGTCGACGCCGCCCAGATCATGACCAGCCGCGTGCAGCGGTGACGGCGCTTGAACTCGGCGATCTCCTCGATGAGTTGTTCGGCCAAGTCCATTTTGGTCTTGCCTTCTTTGATGTGCGTGCCGTTCAGTCTCTTGACGTAGTGCTGATCGAAAACGGCGCGCATTGGCTTGATCTTTTGCAGTTGTGGCTTGAGCTGGGCGAGCAGTTCTTTTTCGAGCACGCCTGCTTGCAACGCTGCTTCGTAGGCTGAATCGGGGAAGATATCCCACGCGCCGAAAACCAGATCATCGAGTTCAGCGAGCGGCACGAAATCTTTGATCTTCGGCACGCGATTCTCGGTCCTTTTGCCGAGGCGGATCGTGCCCATCTGCGTCAAACTGCCGACCGGTTCAGCCAAACCTCGTTTGACGGCTTCGACGCCCGCGATGAAAGTCGTGCTCACGGCTCCTAGTCCGACCAGCAGCACACCCAGTTTACCCTGTGCCGGCGCGATCTCGGTGCCTTTTTCGACGGCCATTTTTCACCTCAATCCAGAAAGATTCGATTCGGTTCGTTTCCGAGAGAGCATAGACCCGCAGAGGCGCGCGCGTCTCGCTCTATCTTGCGAAAAAAGAGCGTTCGATTGCTCTTTTCGCGCGGCGAACCGCTGCAGAAGAGGCTCACCAGCGTCGCGGCCCTCGCTGCTCAGCCTTTCGGTGGACCGGACCGTTCGCGCGCCAGCGCCGTGCGAAAAGCGCGCGGCGCGAGCCCGGTCGCTTGGCGAAAGGCTTTGGCGAAGTGGCTCGGGCTGCTGTAACCGACGCGCGCGGCGACTTCGGTGATGGATAGATCGGTTTCAGCTAGTAGGATTTCGGCGCGCGCCAGTCTCAATGCCGTCAGATAGGCGTGCGGCGTGGTGCCGGTCGCTTTCTTGAAGAGGCGCGCGAAGTGAAAAGGCGATAGGTAAGCCGCCGCCGCCATTTCTTCGAGCGACAGTTCGCGGTCGAGTTGCGCTTGCATCAATTCGACGGCGCGGCGCAAGCGACGATCGACCAGACCGGCGCGTGTCAGTTCCAGTTCATCGGCGCGCTTTGCTTGAGCGTAACGGCGCAAAAGATGGACCACCGTTTGCTCGACGAGCGCGGCCACCACCATCTGTTTACCGGCTTCGTCAGCAGCAAGCTCTTCGGCCACATCGCGTGCGTAGCGCACGAGCCGTGCGTCGCCCGCGATGTGGCACGTGCGGAACTCGACGAACGCATCGCTGCGGGCGAGGCGCGCGCGTACGGCGCAATCGAGGATCAGCGTCGGCGAGAGCGAGAAGAAGAGCGACTCGGCTGCCTCCAGCGCGCGTGCCCGCAACGTCTCGCGCGGCAGCGCGATCAGCGCATCGCCCGCTCGCGCTTCTCCCACGCGCCCGGCCACGTCGAATCGCCACACGCCATCGAGCAGAACCAGCAGGACGTAGTTCGGACGCGCTTCCGCCTGCCAGCGTGCGCGGCGTGAGCGACGATGGTGCAGCGTGTAGCGTGCGTCGACGAGGATGCGATCGAAGGTGTCCGCGCTGTGCGGCATTTCGTGTCGGCGAAAAGAACATAACCGGAGCGGTCACGCGCGCGCAAGGCGCGGCTGGCGGACGGCGCTCGCCGTTCATGCGCGTTGCGAACAGTAGATGCGAAAGTCGATTTCGGGGAAGATCGAATCGCGCCCCTCGATCTCGGCGAGACGCGCGGCGTCGATTTGTCCGCGCTCGATGTCGTCGGCCAAGAGGTTGAATCGGTAGATGTGGGCGCGGAAACGGCGCACGGCGTATTCGACCGTCGTCCCTTGGTAGATCTGAAAAGCCCAATCGCTTGACTGCGCAAGCAGCAGTTCACGCGCCGCCTGGTTGAGCGCACGGCGCGTTAGCGCATCCGCCGTCGCCGCATGTGCGTCGGCCAACGCGGTCATGCGCGCTTCGGCCACGTGTTGATAAGGGTACATCCACGCCGTGCCTTCGTTCAGCCAGACTTTGAAATAGCCCTCGGCGCCCCAAGACGACTGGGCCGGTTGTTGTGTCTGAATCGGTTGCCCGAGATTCAAGTAGTCGCCCGGCGAAAGCGGTTCGATGGCTTCGCGCTGCTGATGGAGCAGGCGGAAGACGAAATCGAGAAATTGCGGCCCTTCGTACCACCAGTGGCCGAAAAGTTCCGCGTCGTAGGGCGAAACGATCAGCGGCGTGCGGCCAGACAACATCGGGCGTAGGCGCGCGGCTTGTTCGAGGCGCGAGCGGACGAAATGTTCGGCATCGAGCCGCGCCCTTCGCCGCGCTGCTTCCGGATCGTAGGGCGCTTTCTCGTGCAGCGGCACATCGCGTCCGGTGATGCGGTGGTACTTCAGCCCCAAGTGGCGGCGCTGCCCGTCGCTGTGCAGATGCGGTTTCAAGTAGTCATAGGGCGCATCCCAGCCGACGTCACGGTAGAACTCGCGATAATCCGGATGGCCCGGATAACCGGTAATGGAACTCCAAACCTGCTGGCTCGTCTCCGGGTCGCGGGCGAAAACGGCCACTCCGTTCGGACAACGTACCGGCGCGTGGACGCCGTAACGCGGACGCGGATCTCCGTAAAGAATGGCGTGCGCATCGGCGATGAAATATTCGAGTCCCGCAGCGGCCAGCAACCTCTCCAAACCCGGCTCGTAAGCACATTCGGGAAGCCATATGCCGCGCGGTCGGCGTCCGAAATGCTTCTGGTAGTTTTGCACGGCCACTTCGATCTGCGCCCGGCGCGCTTCCTCAGTCGAAATCAGCGGCAGAAAGCCGTGCGTCGCGCCGCAGGTGATGATCTCGAGCACGCCCGCGTCTTGAAGCTCGCGAAAGGCGCGCACGAGGTCACGCCGGTAAACCTCCTCCCACAGGCGGCGCGCCGCGCTCAAGTTCTCGTGGTACATGCGTGCGGTCGCATGAAACTCCGGCGCTTGATGGGCCGTTCTTCCCAGTTCTTTTTCGACGAGCGCCAGCAAGTTTTCGAGATGGCGTGTGTAGCGCGCGCGCAGCAGTTCGTCCGCGAGCATCTCGCACAACGGCGGCGAGATGTTCATCGCCAAGCGCGGTCTGGCGCCGAGTTGCGCGAGGTTCGAAAAGACGAAGATGAGCGGCAGATAGACTTCCGTGATCGCTTCGTAGAGCCAATCCTCTTCGAGGAATTCGGGATATTCCGGATGGCGCACGAAGGGCAAATGAGCGTGCAGCACTAAACTGAAATAGGCTTCGGGCATGGGGCGTTCGATTTGTTCAACGAGTCGGCCTCGGACGCTGCGCGGACGAGCGTGGCATCATCGTCTGACGAGCGGCGCGTGCTCGATGAGCGACGCTTTCATTCCGGCAACCTTCCCGCGGCGAGACTTGGCATGAACCGCGCGAAGGGGCCGCGTGGCATCACCATTTCGCTTGCGCCGTGTAGACGAAACGGAATCTTTTCCGGAGCGAAAGAGAGCGCCGCGCGCAACGCTGCCCGCAGCGTTTCGTGGTCGAAACCGGAAAGCCACGCGATCAGTTCGGGCGCGAACATCCGTCGCAGTTCGTCGAGCGACAACCCGGCGACCAGCGCAGCGAGCAGGCGCGCCTTGTCGGGCGACAGCGCTGAAAGGATGTCGGCCGGTAGTTCCGAAGCGAGCGGCAGAGCAGCTTCGAGCGCTGCTTCCAGCGCATCCAGCGTCTGGCCCGCATCGGCAAGCATCTGCGCCAGCGCTTCCGGCGGCGCTTGGAAGTCGAGCGATTGGTCCACCTGCGGCGACACGCCAACGCGCGGCGTGCGCACTTCGTTTGAGACGAGCAGCCTGATGAATGGACGCCCTGGAGCGAACAGCCCCAGTTCGACGCGATAAGCACGCCCCGGAAAGACATCAAACCACTCGTTGCCGTCGGGCGATGCCGGACGCAGGTACTGTTGACCGCCGATGAGGTCAATTAGGCGCACGGAGAGCGTGTACAGCGTCGCGCGGTCGCCGAAGATGCGATGCAGCGTCGTCGAGGGATCGCGCGCCAAGCTCCAGTAAAGAAAAAGCCTGTAGGGCGACTGAACGAAGAGCCTGATTCGGTGAGCGCGCGGCAACGGCGGCAGCGGCTCGACTTCGGGCAGCGCTGCAAGTTTTTGCGCTGTCTGTTGAACGCGCGCGCGCAATGCTTCCGGCGCGAACTCGGCGGAGCTAGAGTGATAGTCGGATGACATGCTCCTTGTTTGCGGGCAAGCGCGTCCCGAACCGCTTCTTGCGCTCGCCCGCGATTCACAATTCTAACGGTAGAGCGGTCACAGTTTGACCGAGCCGTGCGGTTTGTGTCAACCGGCGCTTTCCGCCGCTTGTTGGTCTGGGGCTCTCAGGGCGAAGAGGGTGGCGCGGCGCACTTGATCGCCAGCGGTGGCGCAGCTTCCGTCGCCGACCCCGGATCGTGGACGATCTTTTTCAGCTTGATGGTGAGCGTGCCGAGGTCGCTGCTCATCTCGGCGCGCACTGGAATGCGGCGCGCGTCCGTCGTGATCCACAGCGACATGCGGCCGTCGCGTTGGACCAGTCCGGTGGGACCAAACAGTCCGACATCGAGCCGCACGGTTTCGACTTCGCCGAGAACGGTCTTGATCCGTTTCGTTTCAAGCGCGCGCACCGGCACGTTGTAGGTTTGTCCCGCGTCGCTGATGGCGAGCGTGAACTGCTCTCCCGGAACGAACTGTTTGGTCCGCAGGTAGTAGATGGCGGCGAGCACGTCGTAGAACGGCGCTTCGCCCATACGGCTGGTGACCACGTTGGGCGCGCGCGCTGGATTGCGCGGATCATGCTCGCTCCATGTGACGCGGTTGTCGCCGTGGTCGAAAGTCGCGCAGCCAACGCGCACGCGCGAGCCTTGCCGGTCGTACTTTTTGGTTTCGAGCACGGCGAAGGATGAGGCCTCAACGCGGGATTCGAGCTTGTACTGAAAATCGATGCCAAACAGGCGGTGAAACCAGCCGACAGCGTGAGCCTCGCCCGTAAACAACAACGTCGGCGCGGACGCGGCGCACGTTGAGCGCAATGCTGCCGGCGCGTCGAGCGAAGCCAGTTCGTTTTCGGCACAAAAGGCCGGAGCGCGCTGCGCCACGAACCGAAATTCAGCGATGTTGATATTGCGGAGGACGAGTTTGGAGAATTCGCCCTCGTAGATCAACTCTTCTTGCGGGAGAAAAGGGAACTTGTCGCTTCCCACCATGTTCGCACTTTGGCCCAGCGCCGGCTGAATGCACTGCAGCGCAACGAACAAGATCGCCGTGGCCGCAAACGGAACCTTCATCCTCGTGATCCGAGCGCGAAGCTCAAAACGCCCCGCGCATCCACATCGCTTTGAGCGCAAGCGCCGCCCAAGCGATGACAAAACCGAACGCCGCGCGGTACTCGCGGTGCCGCATGTAGAGTTGAAAATCAAAGTTCGTTGCAGCGCGGCTCGCATAAGTC
>CAKZOF010000580.1 GCA_937135995.1 uncultured Pyrinomonas sp. | reverse complement strand
TGGAATCTTGGCTCGTTCGTCTCCGCAACGATGCGAGAGTTGCTGCGCGCCGAACCGGTGCCGGTGCTGGATGCGCTCGCTTTCGTTGCCCTAGGCTTTCTCCCGGCGGTGGTTGTACAGGCCGTGGTCTGGTCCGAGCGCGCGCGCGTGCGCCGCGCGACGTGGGCGGCATACGGATTGAGCGTTGCCGCTGCGTTCATGCACTTTCGTGCCGCTCTGTTCGACGACGCGGCGCCTTCGGCTCTGGCGCTGCGCTTGCTGACGTGGGGGTATTTGCTGATCATCGTCACCTTGTTGTGGAGCACGCGCCGCCACCGCAGTTGGCGACGCGTCTTGTGGGCGAGCGCGCTGGCTTTCTTCACCGCGTCGGCGACCCATCTTAGTCACCATCGAACCGGATCGCCCGAACACTGGGTTGTAGAACTCGTTGGTCACCACGCTTCGTTGCCGCTCGCGCTGGCTGCGCTCTACCAGGACTACCGTTTCGCCTTCGCTGACCTCTTTTTGAAGCGCGCTCTGACGCTGCTCGCGCTGATCGCGACGGCCACGAGCGGCTATGCGCTGCTGATCGTTCCGTTGCTCCAACGCACAGGCGAGCGAATCGATCCCATGGCCGCGGTGGCGCTTGTCGGCCTTTGCGTCTTGACGGCGACGTTGCAGCCGATCATCAAACGCTGGGTGGATCGTTTCGTGGATGGAGTCATCCTCGGTCGCGTCGATTACGAAGAGTTCCGCGCGCGATTCGGAAAGGCGCTCAATGCCTGCGAGCGTGCCGAAGAGGCGCTCGCGTTGGCCTGCGACATGCTCGCCCCGGTGCTTTCGGCGCGCAGCGTGCGGTGGACCACAACCGACGCGTCGGAGGTTGCAGGTAATCCGGAAGTGCGCGATGCTGTGGCTCCCGAACTGGCGCGCGGCGAACCGGATGGAGTCGGCGACGAGCCGATGGTGATTCCGCTCGAACGGACGCCAGCGGCGAGCGCCCTCGTCTTCATCCCGACGGTGGAGCCGCCTTTTCACGTGCTGGTGATCGGCGAGTTGACCGACGGCAGGAGGCTTCTGTCCGACGATGTAGAGATGCTCGAAACGATGGCCGTCGCCATCGCGCGTCGGGTGGACGCGCTGCGCGTCACGCACGAAAGGTGCGAGCAATCGCTGCGCGAACAGCAGATCAGCAAGCTCGCCGCCGAGGCGCAGCTACGCGCGCTGCGCGCACAAATCAATCCGCATTTTCTGTTCAACGCGCTGACGACCATCGGTTATTTGATCAAAACCGCACCTGATCGCGCCTTCGAGACGTTGATGAAATTAACCGAGTTGCTGCGCCGCGTGTTGCAGACGACCGGCGAATTCGTCACGCTGGGCGAAGAGTTGAAACTCGTCATGTCGTACCTCGACATCGAGCGCGAGCGGTTCGAAGAGAGGCTGCGCGTGCGCGTCGAGGTACCGCCCGAACTCTATGCCGCGCGCGTGCCGTCGTTGGTGTTGCAACCGGTGGTCGAAAACGCCATCAAACACGGACTGGCGCGCTCGCGCTTCGGCGGCGAAGTCTCAATTGTGGCGCAATCGGTCGTCGATGGCGGAGAGGCCTATGTACACCTGATCGTGCGCGATACGGGGCTCGGGGCGAGCACGAGCGAAATGGCGCGCGGGCGTGCGCGGGGCGTCGGGTTGCGCAACATCGAAGAGCGTTTGCGCTGCTACTACGGCGAACGCGCGTGGTTGAAATTGGAATCCATCATCGAACGTGGGACGACCGTGGAGATTCGCCTGCCACTGACGAGCGAATCGAACGTCACGGATTTCATCGCCAAAGAGAGAAGGGTTGGATGAGCGCTAAACTTCGTGTGATCATCGCCGACGATGAACGACCGGCGCGTTCGTTTCTCGCCGCGTTGCTGCGCGGGTTCGAGGACGTTGAGTTGATCGGCGAAGCGGAGACGGGAACCCAAGCGATCAAGTTGATCGAGAGCGAGCGGCCCGATCTGGCGTTGCTCGATCTGCAGATGCCCGAAGCGACGGGACTCGATGTGGTCCGGTTGCTGCGCCGCGACGCTTTACCGCTCGTGGCTTTCGTCACCGCTTACGACGACTACGCCGTCAAAGCCTTCGAATTGAACGCCGTCGATTATCTCGTCAAACCCGTACAGAGTGCACGCTTGCGCGAGACGTTGAATCGCGCGCAAGAGCGGCTGGAACGGGCCGAAGCGCGCGAGATGGAGGCGCGCAAGTTACGCGCCGCCATCGAGTCCTACGACGAAGCGCTGCACCCGCCCTTTCTCGAACGAATCCCTGTGCGGCAGCGCGATGAGATCATCCTCTTGCCAGTGAGAGAAGTGGCGTCGGTTGTGGCCGAAGGCGAGTTGCTTCACATCACGACGCTGCGCAACAAGACCTATCTGATCAATTACCGCCTCAAAGATCTGGAAGCGAAGCTCGATCCAGCCGCCTTCATTCGTCTGTCGCGCGGCGCGCTCGTCAACGTCGAGGCGATCCGGCGCGTAGTGCCGATGCCGGGCGGCACGTATCAAGTGGAACTCGTCAACGATCAGGAGCTGCCCGTTAGTCGTCTCCAATCGCGCGCGTTGCGCGAGCGACTGCTCCGTTTGTGAGAGAAGCGCCTGTGGTCTCGCGCGCCGATCTCGAAGCCGATCTCGAACGGTCGATGCCATGGGAAGAAGACGCGCGCGACGAAGAGATCCGTGCCGAGAAAGCGATTGATGATCGGCGCGCGCTGGTTGAAGAGCTGTTTCATGCGTTGCTCGTACTCTTGCTCCAACGGCGTGCCGGCGAAAGAACGGAGCGCGCGCCGCTCTAGATCACGTTTGATCTCTTCACGCCCTTCGACCATGTAGACCCAATCTTCCATGAGCCGCGCCCACAGTATCTTCTTGTACTCGGAAAGACGCGCGGGCGACATGCGCAACCGCAGGATTCCGAGCGCGATGGCGCTTCCTAGAGTGTTGCCGCTTGTATTCCATCCGGCGTAAGCGAGCCGCTCTGGCGAGAGGCGGCTGCGAAGCAGAGCGGCCACCAGTTCAGCGTCGGCGCCGTTGTAGTACCGGTTGTCGGCGATGATCAGCATCGCGCGCGACGATGGTTCGACGCCGCAGCGCATCAGCCACGCTTCCAAAGGCTCCACGGACGCGGTCGAGATCGGCGGTTGCGCTCCGGCGAAGGTCTGTTTGTCGGGAAAGTTGTTGACGAACAGGATGGCGTCAGCGTCGCCTTCGACGATGGTGCCGCCAGCGGCCGTCACCTGCTGGCGAACCGATTCTTCCAGCGGTTGTCCCTCGAAGGCCGGAATCAACTTGCTGGCGTGAGGGAAACGGTAGACGACGCGTATGCGCGCCGTCGCATTGCGCGCGACCAGTTTCGCCAGCAGCGCCAGCTGTGCTTCGTCTGCACCCGGATAGATGAGGACGCGCGCGCCTAAAGGGCGGGCAAGGCGCGCCAACTCAGCCGCTTCCTTTTTGAACAACCCGAACTCTGCGTTGTCGTCGAGCGTGATCGACAACCGATCTATGGCGCCGCGCTCGACGAGTGCGATGAGCTCCCGATTAAAGCGAAGGTTGCGTTGGCGCCGTTGCAGGTAGTCGTCAAGCACTGCGGGTGGAATCTGCTTCCGGTAACTTTCAGCCAGTTCTCGATCACGAGGATCGCCCAACTGCTCGTACCGGTGAAGATATTGCGAAAAGAGGAAGATCTCGCGCCCGTAGCGCGCATAGTAGTCCGGTTCCTCTTCCGAAGAGGAATAGGAGGGCATGCGCATCACGGTGGTCGAAACGTACACAACCAACCGAGGATTGATCCGCTTCAAGCGGGCGAGCAGTTCCAGCCGCGGGCGGATCTGCTCGGCGGTCTCCGTGCTCGTGCGCGAGGCGATCAAGCCGCCGTAGAGGAGCATGTCGGCGGAGATGATGGCGGCATCCGCGCCTGCGGCCTGCTTTTCAGTCCAGGCAAGCAGCGCCTTCATGTCGGGCGGGATCTTCTGGCGTGGGAGCATCGCGCGATCCGGCGTGATGACGCGATAGGGTGTGATGCGTGCGTAAGCGAGAAACAGATCGCGCGTCGTAAACCGTTCGTCAAGCGGCAGGTAGAGCAGGCGAAGTTCGCTCGCTCGCGCTGGCAGAAGCGCCGCTAGAGAGACGAGGAGCAAAAGGATGCGAAAAGGAACGCTGCGTCTCATCTTCGGTCGGGTTGAACAACTCTCTTCAGTTCGACCGCCAGCGCGACTGGCCGTTGGGCTTCGCCGCGGGCGAAAGTTGCGTCTCGTCTCGTCCGATTTCGCCGCGCGTTCGACGGCAGACGCGTATCCCACCGCACCGAAGGCGAAACGAGCGGCACGCTTTGCCCTTCGGCCAGCGCGCGCCCCCGTCGAATGCTCGCAAGGCTCACGGCGAAAGCGGTGCGCCGCGTAACGCGCGCGATCATGCGGCGAATGGTGGCCGCTGAGATCTCATCTGCGTTCAAGCCGACGCTGGCCAGTTCATCGCGCACGTTCTCCACCGTCAGCGTGCCCAGTTCGTACACGTCCGGGTAGAGATATAGTACGCCCTCTTCGACGACCTGCGTGTCGTATTCGATCTCCACCGGTAAAGGTGGGTCGAGCGTGACGACCAACGTGCGACGACTCTTCTTGACGCGTTCGATCTGTTGGGGCGAGACGTCGAGCGCGCGCGCGGCGATGGTCTTCTCCGCCAGATCGTAGAGATCGCGGCGCAACATGCGCACGCAGCCGTGCGAGACAAGGTTGCCGAGGTCGGCTGGGCTGCGGGCTTCGTGAATCAAGTAGCCGTTGCCGAGCGGTATCTTCATCTTGCCGAGCGGATTGCGGGGGTCGGAGGGGCGCACGATCTCGCCCGGGCGCACGTTTCCGCGCTGCCGGACCCAGTCGCTATCGGGCGGTATCCAGCTCGGGTTCCAGATGATTTCGGTCGCCTGTCGCGCGCCGATAGCGATCGGGTACTCCTTCAGACCGACGCCGACCGGATAGGTCGCTACCTCTTTGCCGCTCTGCCACAGAGTGAGGCGAAAAGCCGGCACGTTGACGGTGATGCGCAGGTCCGGGTCGCCCGGAACCAACGCGGCGCGGACGATCTTGCCGCCAGTGAATTTGTCGGATCGCGCCGATTCGTGCGCTGCGACAACCGTTTGGGCCATGTTCCCAACACTAGTCAACAGCAGCAGAAGCGCCAGCGTCGCCGCTCGTTCAAGCATGGGTGGAACAGTTTTCATCATCGGCCGTTGCGAGTCAATACCTCAAGCCCGAGATGAGGATCGTGAAAGGAACGTACTCGGCATCGAAACCGGCATCTTGCAGCAATTGGACCATGCGTTGCGCGCCAGCGTAGTTGAGCGAGTGGACGATGATCGTCGCGCCGCGCTGACGGTCGGCGTGCTCGGCCAGCCAGCGGGCTACCCTGTACCCGGTCAGATCTTCTTCGTCGTCGTAATCGAACTCAATCTGCTCGTAGTGGGGCGCCGCGAGGTCGTGATCGAGAAAGATCAGCCTGTAGTCACGAGTTTCGAGCCAGCGGATCGCCTCGCGCACGTCGCACGTCGCATCCAGTTGATGCCCGCTGAAGCGAGACCGAAACCACGCACAGCGCCCCTCATCATCTTCGACGAGGAGGATGCGCGCCGGTTCGCCGCTTGTTAGATGATTGCGTTCCTTCATCTGCTCATCCCAATCTTCTCATGACACAGCGGGCGTTGACCAGCTAAGATGAAACGCGCTATGAAGGTAGCCACTTGGAACGTCAACTCCATCACCGCCCGCTTGCCACACGTGTTGCGGTGGATGGATGGCACGCAGCCGGACGTGCTCTGCCTGCAAGAGACCAAGTGCGTGGATGAACGCTTCCCGCGCGCGCCTTTCATGGAGCGCGGCTACGCCGTCGAAACTTTCGGCGAGCGAGCCTACAACGGCGTCGCCATCCTGTCGCGCGCGCCGTGCAGCAACGTGCGGCGCGGATTCCCCGAAGAGGGGCTGAACGGCAACGCGCGTTTGATCGCCGCGACGGTAAACGGCGTTCGCGTAATCAACGTCTATGTGCCCAACGGGCAGGCGGTGGGATCGGCGAAGTACCGATTCAAGTTGGAGTGGTTGCGTCGGCTGCGCACTTTTCTCGACGAGCATTACCGGCCTTCCGATGAGTTGTTGCTCTGCGGCGATTTCAACGTCGCGCCGGAAGAACGCGACGTGCACGATCCGATCCTGTGGCGCGGGCGCCTGCTGTTCAGCGACGAAGAGCGGCGTGCGCTCGAACATGTGCGCGCGTGGGGGTTGATCGATGCCTTTCGCTTGCACGTGCAGGATGGGGGGCATTTCACTTGGTGGGACTATCGCGCTGGCGCCTTTCGGCGCAACGCTGGCCTGCGCATCGATCACATCTGGGTGTCGTCGCCTCTTGCGGCAAGGTGCAT
>CAKZOF010000579.1 GCA_937135995.1 uncultured Pyrinomonas sp. | reverse complement strand
GCCGTGTGTCTCCAAGCAGGCATGATGATGGGTCGGCGTGCGGTACTCAGCTTCGACCACCACGTCGCAGCGGGCGAGTTCGGCCTCGACCTGTGCCGGGTCGCCGCGTTTTTCCTTCTCTTCGACGTTGCCTTCCGGAAAGACTTTGGGCGCATCCGGTTTGATGGCTTCCTCGGCGCGAACGACGTGCGGCAGCGGCTCGTATTCGACCTTGATGGCGCGAATGGCATCCTCGGCGATCTCGGGCGTGGTAGCAGCGACGGCGGCGACCGGGTCGCCCATGAAACGTACAACGTAGTCGCCGCGTTCGGCGAGGTTGACGATGGCGCGCACGCCGGGCATGCGTTGCGCTTCGCTTGTGTCGACGCGCACGACGCGCGCGTGCGCATGCGGCGAGCGCAAGATTCGCCCGTGGAGCATGCCTGGCAAGTGCCGGTCGTAGGTGTAGGCGGCCGTTCCGGTCACCTTGACGGGACCATCGACGCGCGGCAAGTGATGGTTGAGCAACCTGTGCGCCTTGTTAGGTCCCCAAGATGGGCCGCCTTCGTCTTCGACTTCGATCTCGACCATGCGCTCGATGCCATTTTCGACGCGCGGCACCAGCACCTTGCGCTTCTTCTTGCCCGATTGCTGTTGGATCATAGTCGCTCTCTCACGAGAATTTAAAGAGTTCATCAAACTGGTCAGCTCAACGGGCGCTTCAAGCTGAATGGCCCGCTACTCTTCCGCCCGGTTGGGGCCGCCGCTGCCGGCGGCGGCCAGTGCGGCCTCGAAGACGCGTGGGTAAGTACCGCACCGACAGAAGTTGCCTTGGCAAGCTTCGCGTATCTCTTCAATTGTTGGGCGTGGATTTTTGCGTAGCAAGGCGGAGATGGCCGTGACGAAACCGGGCGTGCAGAAGCCGCACATCAGCGCGTCCTTTTCGACAAAGGCGCGCTGCACCGGGTTCATGCGGTCAGGCGTCCCGAGCCCCTCGGCGGTGGTGATCTTTTTGCCTGCGGCGTCTACGGCAAGCACGAGGCAGGCATAGACCGGTGCCTCATCGAGCAGCACCGTGCAGGCGCCGCACGTGCCCATGTCGCAGACGAGTTTGGGGCCGGTCACGGGTGGATCCAAGTACTCGCGCAACGCCGTGAGCAGCGTGGTGCGCGGTTCGATGCGCGCCGTGCGGCGTTGCCCGTTGACTAGGAGCGCGACTTCCACCGTCCCATCGGACGATGGGCTCACGTTTGGCAGCGTGGCGTGCGCCTTTTCCGGTTCGATCAAATCAATGATGGCGGCGCCGGCTCCGGCCAGCCCGACACCTTTGAGAAAACGTCGTCGTCCAGGATCGACCGCGTCGGTCTTCTCCCCGCGTCGTCTATCCGTCATCGGTGCCTCTCGTTTCTCGAAGATTTTTGCGCTGTGGCCTAAAGCCTAGCACAAACCGATTTGTTCGGGAAGAGGAAAAATTCCGCGCCGGTGGAGACTGGGCCACTGCGGCGCTTGCGTGGGCGGAAAGAGGCGAGGCTCGGCGGCGCAAGATGCCGGAGCTCAAGCGGAGCGCGCCGCACGGCGACCAAAATGTGGCGCTGATTCCCTGCGCGAGCGGATCGAGAGTCTGGCGAATGCTCAATAACTTGCCGATGCTAGCTGATTCCCTGCGTGAGCGGATCGAGAGGGGCCGACCACGACCGCAAGGCAACCGAACGCGACGAATTCCTTGCGCGAGCGGACCGAGACGAGGATCGGCGCAAAGGGCGTGCTTGCGACCGCCGTTTGCGCCGATTTGACTTTTGCTGCCGCCGAGAGCGAATGGCTGAGCTTCCCGGAAGCGTTAACCTTTGATGACGCCGATGGGGCGCAAGCGGGCGACGCGGCGCGCCATGCCTGCTCGTTCAACTACCTCGACCACCTCATCGACGTCCTTGTAAGCAAACGGCGCCTCTTCGGCCAGCCCAGCTTTGCTCT
>CAKZOF010000578.1 GCA_937135995.1 uncultured Pyrinomonas sp. | reverse complement strand
TGGTGGATGGGCTGCATAGGCAGCTCGAGTACGCAAAAGCCTTGCACGATCTCGACCTGGCTGAAGGTTATGGGGAAGTAGAGATGCCAAATGCACTGGCGCACAAATACCCCAGTGCCGCAACGTCCTGGGCCTGGCAGTATGTTTTTCCGGCAGCCCAACGTTCCCGAGACCCTCGTACCGGTCGCATTGGCAGGCACCACATCCTAGAGGACGGTGTACAGCGGGCTATGAAGAAAGCCATGAGGGCAGCCACAATTTATAAACACGCCAGCGTCCATACCCTGCGTCACAGCTTCGCTACGCACCTGCTGGAATTGGGCTACGACATCCGCACGGTACAGGAGCTTTTGGGCCACAAGGATGTCAAGACCACCATGGTTTACACACACGTCTTGAATCGAGGTGGAAGGGGCGTTCGTAGCCCACTCGATTCATAGAGCCATCCCACAGCCTACTTGAGGAGGGAAATTCCCGCCCCGTCCTTCAAAGGCAGTCGAGACGTCCAATGCCATTCCCACGCCTTCAGTCCGAGACCGTCGCTGCCTCAGCGACCGATCTCGAAGGGAGTCGAGCTGCCCGATGCCATTTCCACACTTTCGGCTGAGGGCATATAATGCGCTTACGCTCTTGCAAACAGTCTCAATCGTCAATGGAAAGGATCGATGAATCGACGTGACTTCTTGCTGGCGGCGACCCTGGCCGGAGTGGTCGCGAAGGTCGGCGCGTCGGCTGCGCAAAGCGGAGTTCCGGCGGCGGAACTTGAGGAAGTGACCATCGCCGAGTTGCAAAAGCGCCTGCAATCGGGCGAATGGAGCGCGCGCCAGCTCGCGGAGCGGTACATCGAGCGGATCGAAGCGATCGATCGCGCTGGCCCAAAGATCAACTCTGTCGTCGAGATCAACCCGGACGCGCTCGCCATCGCCGACGCGCTCGACCGCGAGCGGCGCGCCGGGCGCGTGCGCGGTCCGCTCCACGGCATCCCCATTCTGATCAAAGACAACATCGACACGGCAGATCGCATGGAGACGACCGCCGGATCGCTCGCGCTCGTCGGGGCGGCTAAACCATCGCGCGACGCCTTCATCGTCGAACGTCTGCGCGCGGCGGGAGCGGTCATCCTTGGCAAAACGAACTTGAGCGAGTGGGCCAATTTTCGTTCGACGCGCTCGACGAGCGGTTGGAGCGCGCGCGGCGGACAGACGCGCAACCCCTACGCGCTCGATCGTAATCCATGCGGTTCAAGTTCCGGTTCGGGCGCGGCGGTCGCCGCCAACCTGTGCGCCGCCGCAGTCGGCACGGAGACCGATGGTTCCATCGTCTGCCCGTCTTCAACGAACGGCATCGTCGGCATCAAACCGACGCTCGGCTTGCTCAGCCGCTCAGGGATCATTCCGATCGCACACAGCCAAGACACGGCTGGACCGATGGCGCGCACGGTCGCCGACGCCGTCATTCTATTGGGCGCGATGGTCGGCGTAGATACCCGTGATCCGGCAACGCGCGCCTCTCAAGGGCGTGCTCTTAGCGACTACACGCGCTTCCTCGATCCGCAAGGTCTGCGCGGCGCGCGCATCGGCGTCGTGCGCAAGTTCTTCGG
>CAKZOF010000577.1 GCA_937135995.1 uncultured Pyrinomonas sp. | reverse complement strand
GCGCACGCTTTTCTTGCTCTTCACCGAAGCCGTGTTGCTCTTCGGTGGGATGGTGACGGCTGCTTTTTTGCGCCTCGGACCCGAAGAGTTCCAACTCTACGTCGTCGAGCGTCATGGCTTCTACAAAGCGGCGCTCGTCACGCTGGTTTGTTTGACCGCCTTCTACCTGTACGACCTGTACGATTTTGCTGTCATCGGCGACCGACGCGAACTACTCCTGCGGTTGATCCAAGCGTTGGGCGTCGCGTGGGTGGCGTTGGCTGTTGTCTTCTACCTCGTGCCCGATCTGATGGTCGGGCGCGGCGTACAATTGATCGCGCTTCCGCTCGCGCTCGCCCTGATGGTTGGTTGGCGCGTCTCGATCCACTACCTGCTGGGCCACCCGAGCATGGGCGAGCGTGTCCTCATTGTCGGCGCGGGCGCGCAGGCGCTCGAGGTCGCGCGCGAAGCCTTGGCGCGCCGCGATGCCGGTTACCGCATCGTTGGCTTCGTCGATAACAAACCGGAACTGGTCGGCAAGAGCTTGATCAATCCGCGCGTGATCGGCACCGTCGATCAGTTGATCCCCATCGTGCAGAGCGAAAAGATCGACCGCATCGTCGTCGCGATGGGCGAACGACGCGGTCGATTCCCGACCGAACAGTTGCTTGAACTGAGCCTGTCGGGCGACGTCGCAATCGAAGAGGCACAGGCTTTCTACGAGCGTCTGACTGGGCGCGTGCATCTGGACATGGTGCGCCCGTCATGGCTGATCTTTTCGAGCCGCGGACGTCAGGCGCGCATCAGTGCTTTCTTGCGTGCATTGTTGCATCGCGGCGCGGCGCTCGTCGGCGCCATCTTGTCGTTGCCCATTGCGATGCTCACGGCCATCGCCATCAAGCTCGATTCTCCGGGACCGATCTTCTACCGGCAGGAGCGAGTCGGAAAGAACGGGCGCATCTTCACGTTGATCAAGTTCCGCTCGATGCGTGTCGATGCGGAAAAGGACGGGCCGGTGTGGGCCAAAGAGAAGGATGATCGGACGACGCGCGTCGGGCGCATCATCCGCAAGACGCGCATCGACGAGATCCCGCAATTCTGGAACATTCTCAAAGGCGACATGAACTTCGTCGGGCCGCGTCCCGAACGCCCGCATTTCGTCAAACAGTTGGCCGAAGAGATCCCTTTCTACGAACAACGGCACTTGGTCGCGCCAGGATTGACCGGTTGGGCGCAGATCAAGTACCCGTACGGGTCGTCTATCGAGGATGCACGCCAGAAGTTGCAGTACGATCTTTACTACATCAAAAATCAGAGTCTGGCGTTCGATGCGCTCATCATTTTCGAGACGGTCAAAATCATTCTGTTCGGGCGCGGCGCGCGCTGAAAGAGAGGAGAGAGAGATGAAAGCGAAGTTGGCTTACCTGTTCTTCGGTATCGTGCTCGCGTTTGGTGTGGCGCCCGTGGGCGCGCAGCAGCAAGCGCCAGCGGTGAAGAGCGACCGCACGGTCGCTCCCGCGCCAGAGAAGATGGTCGAAAGTCTCGAACGCGAGCGCGAAAAGGCTCAAAGCGCCGCTCCGCTGCCACCGGCCAACAAGCCGCAAGCGTCACCGAGCGCGAAACAGCCGCCGAGCGAGCCGGGCGACCAGCAGAAGACGCGCCCGCGCCTC
>CAKZOF010000576.1 GCA_937135995.1 uncultured Pyrinomonas sp. | reverse complement strand
CCCCAACGGCGAGCTGCACGTGGGGGCGCCTTCGGGCGGGCGTATTTTGGGGAAATGATGCGCCGCAGGCCGTCTTGTTCGCGCCGTCAAGCGAGAGCGTCTTTGAGTTCTGCGTGTCCGAGGCGGTTGGCGTACTGCAAGCGGTAGAGTCGCCAGTAGAGTCCTCGCTGCGCGAGCAGTTCTTGGTGCGTACCTTGCTCGCGTATCTCGCCGCGATGCAGAACGATGATGCGATCGACGTTTTGGATCGTCGACAGACGATGTGCGATGACGAGCGATGTACGCCCGCGCATGACCCGTTCGATGGCCCGTTGGATCAGTTGTTCGGTCTCGGTGTCGATCGAGCTGGTCGCTTCGTCAAGGATGAGGATCGCCGGATCGAACGCGAGAGCGCGGGCGAAACTGATGAGTTGTTTCTGTCCAACGGAGAGCCCCGCACCGCGCTCGCGCACTTCGGCTTGGTAGCCGCCGGGCAAGCGTTGGATGAACTGCTCGGCTTGTACTTCGCGTGCTGCCCAGCGGACGCGGTCATCGCTGATGTCGGCGCGTCCCAAGCGGATGTTGCTCTCGATGGTGCCGCTGAAGAGGAAGACATCTTGCAGCACAACGGCGAAGTTGCGTCTGAGATCGCGCAGATCCCAGTCGCGCACATCGACGCCGTCAAGCAGCACCTGCCCGCGCTGAACATCGTAGAAGCGCATCAGCAGGTTGGTGATAGTCGTCTTACCCGAGCCGGTGTGGCCGACGATGGCGACTGACTGGCCCGGTTCGATGGTGAAGGAGACGTTGCGCAAGACCCACTCTTCTTCCTTGTAAGCGAACCAGACGCCATTGAACTCCACCTTTCCGCGGGCGCGCCCCGTTTTGCGTGGGTGCGGCGGCGAGGTGACGGCGATGGGTTGGTCCAGCGTGCGGAAGATGCGGTGCGACGCGACCACCGCCGCCTGCAGGACGTTGTATTTATCCGAAACGTCGCGGATCGGTTGAAAAAGCTGCTGTAGGTACTGGATGAAGGCGACGAGCGCGCCGAGCGACAGCGCTCCTTCGCCGGGCGCGCTGCCCAGCACGCGCCAGCCGCCGTACCAGATGATGAGCGCCGTTCCGATGGCCCCGATCAGATCAACGAGCGGGAAGAAGATGGCGTAGTAGAAGATCGTTTCGATGTTGGCGCGTCGGTAATCGTCGTTCAGTTCGTGGAACTGGGCCCGCGCTTTCTCCTCGCGGTTGAAAAGTTGGACGATCTGCGCTCCCGAGAGATGCTCTTGAAGAAAAGAGTTGATGCGCGCCAGCCGCGTTCGCACGCGGTCGTAACCGCGCCGAGCATGGCGACGAAACCACATCGTCGCCGCAAAGAGCATTGGCACCGTCAGCAGCGTGACGAGCGTCAATCGCCAATCCATCCAGAACATGAGCGCCGCGATGGCGAAGATCATCACCAGGTCGCCGAGAACGTCGATGACGCCCGAGGTGAACAGTTCGTTGAGCGCGTCGACGTCGGAGGTGAGCCGCGTCATGATCCGTCCGACTGGCGTTCGGTCGTAGTAGGCGACGTCTTGCTGCTGGAGCTTGGTGTAAAGTTCGCTCCGAAGGTCGTACATCACGCGCTGGCCGACCGTTTCGAGCAGCACCGTCTGCACGTAGGAGAGGACAAAAGTCAGCAGCAGCACGCCCAAGAAAGCAAGCGCGAGCCACCGCAGCCCAGCGAGCTGACGCGGCACGATGTACCAGTCGATGGCGTACTGCGTGAACTTTGGTTGTAATATTCGCAGTGCGTTGAGAAGCAACGTCAGCAGCAGGGCTGGCACGAGCGCGCGCACGTACGGGCGCAGGTAGCGCAAGAGTCGGCGCGCGATCTGCCAATCGTAGGTGCGTCCGATGGCCTCCTCTTCATGAAACTGGCGAACTGCTGTTGACATCTCTTTGCCTCCCGAATGATCTTACTCGCTCGGCACCGCTTCGAGATGATCGCGTCGCGGGCGGTGAGCCGCGATGGCCAGCGCAGCAACTGCGCACATCACGTAGGCGAGACGACTGCGTGACAGAAAGAAAGCAATCAAGCCGAGCATCGCCGCCGCATCACACAAAACGAAAGCGATCAGGTAAGCGCGCACCACCTGCCAAAGCTTGTGGC
>CAKZOF010000575.1 GCA_937135995.1 uncultured Pyrinomonas sp. | reverse complement strand
CCTTACTACAGAGATTTTCTCGACAGGATTTCTCAACCCCTGGAGTGTGGATAAACGTCTATAGAAGGGGGAACTATCTCTCGTTTGGGCCACACCTCGACGCGCGCAGCGTCGCACACTTCCGCGAGCAGTTGGGCGGCGGTTCGCTTGAGTGTCGGATGGCGCGCGCGCGGCGCGATCTCGGCGAGCGGAGCAAGGACGAAACGGCGTAAGTGAAGGCGTGGGTGCGGCAAGGTCAAAAAGTCGCTGCTGATCTCGACGTCGTCGTAGAGCAGCAGATCGAGATCGACGGTGCGCGGGCCACGCTGGATCGGACCGCGCTGCCGACCGAGCAGCCGTTCGATCTCCAATAGGTGCGCCAGCAACTCTTCGGGCGAGGGAAGCGTGCCGCGAAGTTCCGCCACCATGTTGAGAAATTCGGGTTGTTCGCGCAGATCGACTGGTTCGGTTTCGTAAACGGACGAAAGTCGCGAGATAGGAAGCCCCCCATTCAGCATGGCGCGCACGGCGAGCAGCAGATAGCCGGCACGGTCGCCCATGTTCGACCCGATGCAGACGTAAGCACGCGTCCTCTTGCGCCTTTGGCTCTCTCTCATCTTCGTTCGTCCTCGGCCTCCAAGCGTCGTTCTTGAAGCGTAGCACGAAAGCGCGGTCGGATCACAGAAACGGCCGTCTTCGGGACGCGCGGCTGTGGCGCGAAGCAAAGCGTGCGGCAGTTTGTTTGGGACCAAGGAGTAGCCCGCGCTGGTTCTCGTGTGTTAAACTGCATGATGAGCGAAACGGAGAGTTCGCCGCTGAGGCGCGCGCCCTAAGCGCGCGTTTGTTTGAAAAATTTTTCAAGCGCCGTGCTCTGAGGCGCTCATTCCAGCGATGGCCGCTTCCCGACGGGAAGAAGCCATCCGGGCGGGTGAGACGATTCCGAAGAGCCCCGTCCAGACACAAATGGCTCGACGAAAGTTTCGCAACAACCAGCGTCACGAACCTGCAACCGAGCGGTCTTTGCACGAATATCTCATCTCGATGCCGGCACCGCAAACTTCGCGTTCCGAGTTGATGCGTTTAGTGCGCGGCGGTGAAGATACCTTTCTCGAACTCAAAGTCAAACTCTCCAATCCGGAACGAGTAGCGCAAGAGATCGTTGCGCTCGCCAATGCTGGCGGCGGCACGATCATCTTCGGTATCTCGGATCAGATGCGCATCGAGGGGGTCGATGATCCGGAAGAAGTCCAGCGCGAGCTTGTGCGCATCTGC
>CAKZOF010000574.1 GCA_937135995.1 uncultured Pyrinomonas sp. | reverse complement strand
CTGTTCAGCATCGAAGCCAAAACTCGACTTGGGTTGTGGGAGCAGCAGGTCGAGGATGCGCTCTTCGGCGTTCTGGCGGGCGCGGTCAGCGATTTCGGCGGCGCGTTCGGCGCGCACCATATCGACGGCGATTTCGGTCAGGTCGCGGATCATGCTCTCGACGTCGCGCCCGACGTAGCCGACTTCGGTGAATTTCGAGGCTTCAACTTTGAGAAAGGGCGAGTTCGACAAGCGGGCCAGACGCCGGGCGATTTCGGTTTTGCCGACGCCGGTTGAGCCGATCATGATGATGTTTTTGGGCATGACGTCGGCGGCCAGATCGGGCGGAAGTTTTTGGCGCCGGATGCGGTTGCGCAGGGCGACGGCGACAGCGCGTTTGGCGGCCGTTTGCCCGACGACGTGGCGGTCGAGTTCGGCGACGATTTGGCGCGGGGTCATTTCATCGAGCCGCGCTTCGTCGGTTTCCCCTGAAAGATAGATGACCATGATAGGATGTTGGACGCGTTCTCTCTTCGGGTCTTTGGATCAGCGATGACGTTTCGTCGCCCGTGCATCAGAGTTCTTCGACGATGATGTTTTGATTCGAGTAGATGCAGATCGTGCCGGCGATGCGCAGGGCTTCTTCGGCGATGTGGCGCGCATCGAGTTCGGTGTGCGCCAGGAGCGCGCGCGCGGCGGCCAGGGCGTAAGGGCCGCCCGAGCCGATGGCGAGTGCGCCGTCGGGCTCGTCGGGCGCGATGACATCGCCGGTGCCGGAGAGCACGAAGGAGCTGCGCTGATCGGCGACGATGAGCAACGCTTCCAAGTGGCGCAGGGCGCGGTCGGTGCGCCACTCTTTGGCCAGTTCGATGGCGGCCCGTTCGAGGTTGCCGTGGAACTGTTCGAGTTTGCCTTCGAAACGGGTAAGCAGCGCGAAGGCATCGGCGCTGGAGCCAGCGAAACCGGCCAGGATACGATCGTTGTAGAGGCGGCGCACCTTGCGGGCGCGCGCTTTCATGACGGTGTCACCCATGGTGACTTGGCCGTCGGCGGCCATGGCGGTGCGTCCGGCGCGACGCACGAGGAGCACGGTTGTGCGACGAAAGATCATCTTTTGCAAAAGAATCACTATAGAGAGGCGCGCGAAGACAAGTCAAGCGATGGGGATGGAAGCTGGGGGGCGTGCGAGCGACGCGGCGAGAAAAGAGGGTTGCGGCGTGCAGCGAGTTCGTGTGCGCTCAAAAAACGCCCGTTCTTGTTCCCGGGTTGCGGCGTGCAGCGAGGGTGGGCTTGAGGGTTGGCGATCGGAGTGAAGACGGCTTAGACTTGGCGGCGAGATGATGCGACCACTGATCTTGGTGACAATGCGGTACGACGCGGAGCGCGACGCGGGGTATTTAGCGCGC
>CAKZOF010000573.1 GCA_937135995.1 uncultured Pyrinomonas sp. | reverse complement strand
CATCTCGCAAGCGCTGCTCGGACAGGGCGACCCGTCGCACTATCTGCTCACCACGCGCTACATCGAAAGCCTGAAGGAGATGGTCAAAACGAACAACTCCAAAGTAATCTTCATGCCCGTGGAGACAGCGAGCGTCCTTTCGAGCGTCGGCGCGATCAAAGAGGTCTTCGCTGAAACAGGCGAGAAGCGTGACGACGACGAGACCACTCCGGCCCTTCCACCAGGACGCTCGCGTCAATTGCCACGTTAGGGGATGAAGGACATCGTTCGAAATTGGAATTGCGAGCGAAAGTCAGGTGCAGATTGGCGGCGCTTGAAGCGATCTAGCTTCAAGCGCTTTCGACTTCGAAGATTCGCAAAAGCCCAGAACGACGCGCCGCAACTCGTTTTTCGCTCGGCGTCGCCCCACGGTCTCAAGGCGGAATAGTCCTTGCCGCCTCTTCTTCAGCCATCGCCTTGCGAAAGCAACGACGCCTTCAGTTCCACCTTGTTTCAGCCGAGTTCTGTCGCCCGTTCTCTTTTCGCCGAACGCTCTGATCCGTTGATCGCACGCCGATTTCGCGCGAAGGGCTGGTGCTTTGCGCCGAAAGCGTCTCCCTTGGCTCCGCCCTTTTTAGCCATCATCTCCGCTCGTTTGTCCGCGACTACCGTTCGTCTCCCTATCCAGCGCGTTTGATGAGCGAGGGTTGACCGGCGTAGTCGTCTGTTGTAATTATGCTAAACCAAGATTTAGTGATCTCTAAATTTTGATTTAGAACGACTGATTTAGAACGAGATCGAAAATGATCGTGAGGATCTTCGCTGCGGCGGCGGCGCTCTTGTGCAGCGCCGTGGTGGCCGCTGGGCAAATGTCGAGTGTGGTTCGCGGCAGCGTGCGCGACGAGCGCGGAGCGGTAATTGCCGGCGTTGCGATCGCGCTCGTGCGTGCGCCCGCCTACCGGCGCGAAACCGTCAGCGACGAAGAGGGAAGATTCGTCTTCTTCAACGTGCCGTTCGGCGTCTACGTGCTCGAAGCGGCAGCGCGCGGTTTCGCTCCGCTCGCGCGTGAGGTCATTGTCCGATCAAACGTGCCGGTTGAAGCCGAACTCGTGCTGGCGCCCACGGCGCTTGCCGAACAGGTGACCGTCACGGGCGAAGGAACGGCGGCCATCGGTTCGACAGCGAGCGAGTACGCGATTGACCGCACGAATCTGCGCCACATCGTGGGCGCGCTGCCGTCGCGGCAGATCGAGAGGCTGGTCCTTGCCGCGCCCGGCACGGCGCGCGACGGCAAAGGGGTCTTTCATGCGCGCGGCGCGCACTACCAAGCTTCGTTCGTCATCGACGGCATCCCCGTCAGCGATCAGCTCTCGACGATCTATGCGAACAACTTCGATGCGCGTAATGCGGAAGAGTTGAGCGTACAACTCGGCAACATCCCGCCCGAGTTCGGCAACAAGGTGTCGGCGGTGATCCACGTGACGACGCAATCGGGACTCGGCGCGGGCCAGAGGTTGTTCGGCGAACTCTCGTCGAGCATCGGATCGTTCGCTTCGGGCGAGGTCGGGTTCAAACTGGGCGGCGAATCGCGCGACCGCCGCCGGGGCTATTTCGTCTCCGGCGCTTTCAACCGCTCATCGCGTTTCGTTGATCCGCCTTTTCAGAACGCGCAGGCGATCTTCGCCGACGGGCGAGTGGTGACGGCTGCGGGGCGCGGTTTGCACAACTTCGGCGCCGGGCAGAACCTCTTCGCGCGTTTCGACTACGTGCCCGATGAAGCGAACTTCCTCAAGCTGAACTTGATTCTGGCCCGGTCGCGCTTTGAAGTGCCCAATCTCCCTTCACAAGAACTCAACGGTCAGGACCAAGTGCAAGAGAACCGCAATCTCGGCGTCTACGCTTCATGGCAAAGGACGCTCGGTGGGCGCAGCCTCATGAAGATCGCGCCTTATTTTCGTCTGTCGACGGCAATGGCCGATGCCAGCGCCGGAGACGTGCCGATCAGTTTCGATTACGGGCGAAGATTGGCGACCTACGGGCTGGTCGCGAGCATTTCGCACACGAGCGCGTCGCACGATTTCAAGGCCGGACTCGATCTTTTTCGCTTTCCCGTCGGCGAACGTTTCAGCTTCGAGATCACCGATCCAGCGTACAACCCTCTGCCCGGCAATTCCGTGGTGATCATCAACCGCGATGGGAGCGTCGATTTTCGATTCGACCCGCGTTTGAGCGAAGATGAGCGACGGCAACTGTTGCTCGTCTTCAACCCCAATCTCGTCGCCCACGATCGGACGATCTACGCGCAAGCTGCTGCCAACGGCTCGCTCGTCGTCGGCGAAGTGCGGCGATTTGCGACCGCGCCGCGCAAGACCGGCGATCAGTTCTCCTTCTACGGTCAGAACACGTTTCGCCGCGGACGCTGGACCGTCTCCGGCGGCGTGCGCTTCGATCGCTACTCGTTTCTCGTGAAGGAAGCGGTCCTCAGTCCGCGTTTGGGCGTCTCCTACCGGCTGCCGCGGACGGGAACCGTTTTGCGCGCGTCTTACAACCGCATCGCGCAGACGCCCTCGACGGAGAACGCGCTCATCTCGCAATCGCAAGATGCGGCGCGGCTAGTCAATCCCGAAACGGTGCGGTTGCGCGGAACGCGCTTGCTTTTTGTTCCGCTCGAACGCGCTAACTGGTTCGAGGTTGGCGTGCGCCACTCCTTCGGTCGCGCCGTTCGTTTGGATGCCGCTTATTACGCGAAGCGGATCAAGAATCTGCACGACAACGACCAGTTTCTGAACACCACGATCATCTTCCCGATCGCGCTTGCGCGCGGGCGCGTCGATGGCTGTGACCTGAGTTTGGAAGCGCCGCTCGGCTCCAATCTGCGCGCACTTTTGAGTTTAGGGACGGTGCGCGCGCGCGTTCGACCACCGTTTGCCGGCGGACTCTTTTTGAGCGGCGCGACGCCGGAAGATTTCGGCGATCGCGAGTTCACCATCGATCACGATCAGAAGCTCAACTTGCAGACGGCGATTCAGTACGTCAACGAACGGCGCGGCCTTTTCGCGCAGTTCATCGTGCGACATGACAGCGGATTGGTCACGGGCGTCACGGCGGCGGATCTGCCGGCACTGCTCGTCGACCCCGACACGGCTGCCGGCGTGCCGTTGCTCGACTTCACGGAAGAGCCAGTGCGCGTGCGGGCGCGCACAACGTTCGATCTATCCATCGGTTACGATCTTGCGAGATCTTCATCGCGGCGTCTGCGGTTGCAATTCGACGCGCTCAACTTGACGAATCGCATCGGCCTGTACAACTTCCTCTCGGTCTTCGGCGGAACCAACTACGCGCCGCCGCGCTCGTTCAGCGCGCAGCTCAAGTATGTGTTCTGATACTCGAGCGCCACTATTCGCCGCTCTACGGCTCACCGCCCAAGTCGAACGAAGCGAGCGGCGTGTAGCGCGAACCTTCGGGGCGAAGTTCGCTACGCATGATGACGAGGTTGCGGACGGTGAAGCTTCTTCTTTCGATCGCCGTGTTCAAGTGAAGGGCGACGAGCGGCGGCGCTGGCGCGCGAAGTCGCGCGATGGTGACGTGCGGGTGGAAGGATTTGGTCTCCGGTGGGAACCCTTGCTTGCGACATTCCTCTTCGAGCTTCTGTTGCAACGAGGCGAGTCGTCCGGTCGGATCGGCCAGTCCGATCCACAACACGCGCGCTGGTCCACGCAGCGGAAAGACGCCCGGTCCAGCCAGTTGCAGTTCGAACGGCGCGACTTGTGCCGTCGCTCTTCCCGCCGCGAGTGCCAGTGATGGCAATCGCGCCGCATTGATCTCGCCCAGGAACTTGAGCGTCAAATGTAACTTCTCTTCTGATTCCCACCGCGCCGCCGATCCGTGCGAGGACGCGCGCAAGCTTGCGCTGCGCGTCGCCATGAGCGCGCGCAACTCGGCGGGAAGCTCGATGGCGCAGAAGACGCGCACTTGTTCGGTGTGGTCGGCGCGCGGCCGCGTTAGCTGATTCATTGTCGCCATCGTGTGCGAAGATCGCTCTTCGATCCGCTGTTCGCTTCGCTTTTCATTTTTCGTTGGCCGCGGTCAACGGAACGAGCACCACATCCAGTTTCGCTGTGGCAGCGACGGCGTCGGCGGAGAACGGAAAGACGCTCGGGCGAGCAGCGATCCACTCATCGAGTTGATCTTTCCAGTGCGCGCTCGACGGAGAGCCAGATTCGCCGAGCGCGATCCCTTGACGCGTGCGATCCCAATCGCTCACGTCGGCGACGAGTCGCATCGAAACGCCCGCGCCGACGTTGACCGTGGCGATCAAGCTGTTGCCGCTGCCGCGTTGCGGCACGGGGGCGATAGCGAACGCTTGTCCGATCAACGGAATCGAAGCGAGCGGATGCGGAAAGCGCGCTTGCGCGTAGCGTCCCCACGTCCATTCAGCCTCATTCTGGCCCAGCCGCGCCGCCAGCGCCGCGCGCGCATCTTCGTAGCAGGCGCGGAGAAGCTCGGCGTAACTTTTGAATTCGTGCGGCAACCATTCCGCCGGGCGTTCCGTGATCAAACGGTCGAGCAGGGTCGCTTCGTTGCCCCAGCGGAAATCGCGCGCGCGTTCCGGCCCAATCGCCGCCGCGATGATGCGCTGGCGAAAGGCCTGTTTCATCTCGGCGACGAGCGGCGCCGCGCGCGATGCGGGTTCGAGTCGGCCATCCCAACTGGTGAGCGTCTCAACGACCCGTCGCATGCCCTCATCTGCCGCTGCGCCGCGCAGCAACGCTGCGGCTTCGCGCGCGAACAAGTGCCCGCCGATCGAATATGTGTCGCCTTGAATCAGTTGGAAATCCTCGTCGCTCGTTTTGCTCTTGGCGTTGAGTAGATCGTATATGCGGCGCGAACGGTACGGGGCGGACCAGCTATGAGTCAGGTGAAAAGGATAGTCTTGTCCGACGACGCGGCTGTTGGCCGTGACGATCAGGCCCGAAGGCGGATCAAAAACGTGAGGTAATCGCTCGAACGGAATGTAGCCGGTCCACTCGCCCTCGTCGGTCGCCCCGTCGTACGGCAGACTTCCATCGCCCGAACGGCGGATGGGGATCATGCCTGCTCCGTAGTAACCGATGTGTCCATCGACGTCGGCATAGACGAAGTTCTGCGTCGGGCCGCGATATTGGCGCAAAGCGGCGCAGAACTCGGCCCAGTTGCGCGCCCGGTTGAGCAGGTAGAAGGCTTCGAACTCGATGGCGTTCGGATCGAGCGCCGTCCACCGCAGAGCATAGCGTTCATCGCCGCGTTCGAGGATGATGGGGCCGTGGCGCGTGACGGTCACCTCTTGCACCACGACGTCGGTTGTTGTGTCGGCAAAGCTGCGCCTGACTCTGATCTCCTCGCGGCGCGTTTCGGCCGTTTGCCAGCCTCGTGGCGTTTGGTAGCGGCGCGGGTCGGCGCGGTCGAACCGCTCGCGGTAAAGGTCTTGCACGTCGGGACCGAGATTGGTCGCGCCCCACGCGATGCGTTCGTTATGACCCAGAATGACGCCCGGTGCGCCTGGCGCCGTCACTCCTGCGACGTGCAAGCCCGGCGCAGACAGGTGGACCATGTGCCAGATGGAAGGCGCGGAAGCGGGAAGGTGCGGATCGTTGGCGAGCAACGGTTTACCGCTCGTCGTGCGTTTGCCCGACACCACCCAGTTATTGCTCGCGGCGAGATCTTCGACGTACAGCCCGACGCGCTCCAGCGAACGCCGGGCCAGCACCGTCGCACGCCGCATCTCGGCCAGCAACGAGGCGCTTGGAGAAATCGCTGTGCGCACCACTTCGACGCGACTCGATTGTTCGAAGAGAGGACGGCCACGCTGCTGGTCGCTCCCGACGATGATGACGTCGAGCGGCGATGCGGTCGGCATCAATTGGCGACGCTTGTCGGCTGGAACGTCGAGCAGCGAAGCGCGCATCAGATCTAATTGCCAAGTCGTCGAGAGGACTTCGGCGAATATCTTGCCGACCACGATCGAATCCGTCGGTTGCCACGCGCGCGGGCGGTAGCGCAGGAGGCGAAACTCCGCCGGAAGCTGCTCTTCGGTAAGCTGTGCGATGAAGGCGTTGACGCCACGCGCGTAGGCTTCGAGCGCGCGGCGCGTCTCGGGCGAGGCCTTCGCGTAGGCCACTTCAGCCAGCCGCGCAAAGCCATACAAGCGCCGGCGTCGGTCCTCTTCGAGCGTGATCTTGCCAAAGATTTCTGATAGCTCGCCGCGCGCCGTGCGCCGGAGCAGATCCATCTGCCACAACCTGTCGCTTGCTGTCACGTAGCCTTGCGCGAAGTACAGGTCTTCTTCGTTCTGCGCTTCGATGTAAGGGATGCCGCGGCGATCGCGGCGGAGCGTGACGCGTGCTTGCAGCCCCGGCAGTTGCCGGACGCGTGGGAGTTCAAGCCTGTCATCTTGCGACTGAACGCGCTGGACACCGAGCGCGTGTGTGAGCAGCAACGCTGCGAAAGAGGTGACCAGAGCGACCGCGGCTTTTTTCAGCATTCCGACCTCAGACCCGCAAGATTCGGATGAGAGCTTTGGATGATAAACAATGGCACGCTTTTTCGACAACGGCGACGCCGCAACCATCGCCGTCAGCAGCGATGTTCGTCTCGCCTTGCAGCGCGGGCCGCTGCTTCTACCTCGGCACGGTCCTTTTCAGGAAGGCGATGTTCGCGCGCCTTCGACGGTGAGTTACAACTAAACGCTGCTCGGAACCAGCGTCGGGCCGATGAATGCCCGGCCCGCGACGTAGATGACTGCTTCGATCTTCGCGCCGTGGTCGTTGCGCACGCGAACCGTTCGGCGACGGTAGTGCTCGCTACTGACTCCTCGTCGTGCTCCAGTTGGCGCATCTCTGCCGCTGTGCAGCGGTAGACGATGCCCCAAACTGTGCCGTGTCGGTCGGCGACGACGTTGACCTTGCCCGTGCCGTCGGCGCCCCGTTTGTTGAGGACAGACGGTAACCATCGAGGCGCGCTCTTCGCGTTTCCGGAACGCGCCCGATGCGTGCTCGCATTCACTGCGCCGATAGGTTGCTGCCGTAGGCGGAAGACCATGCATCTTTCCCCATCTTCATCACTAACTCTCGAGCGCCAGCTTTCGGCGGCGAGCACACTCTAATTCAGCTCGGCGCGGACCCAGAGCGGCCAATGGTCTGAGTAATCGATGCGGTGCGCGATGCCCCACGCAGTGGGTTTGCATCCACGCAGCCAGACCCAATCCAGTTTAAGGTCGAGCATCTTCAAGCCAAGCGCCGTGAATCGCCAAGTCGGTTGATCGTCGGCGAACGGCGTCGCAAACCCTGCCTCCTCGAAGAGGCGGCGCGTGCCCTTGAGCGCGGCGACCTCGGCGGTGTTGAAGTCGCCGAGCACGACGGCTCTGTCTGTTTTCGGGCGACGCTCGAGTTCATCCAGCACGGCGCGCAACTGCTCCATCTTCTGCCAGACTTCGATGCGCGTCTCTGCGTGGACGACGTAGACACGCACCAGACGATCGGGCGCAAGCCGAACCGTCGCTCCTAGCGCCACGCGCCGCCGCCCGCGTGGGCCGGTGTGCGGCAGCACTAGTCGTGTAACTTCTGTCAGCGGATAGGGGCTGAACAGCGCCACGCCCGTCTCTTCTTCCGTCGAATCGGCAGCTTGCGGCGGCGCAGCCCAAGCGTAGTTCATCCCGAGCTTTTCCGCGATCAAGCGCGCCGTGTTGGTGTATGCGGTGCGCTTCTTTCGCCGGTCAACTTCCTGCAGTCCGATGATCTGCGCGCCGCCGATTTCGGCGTCTGTTTGGAGAAGATGGATGATCTCCTCTAATTCCTGACCGCTACGCCAACGTATGTTGTACGAGACGATCTTGATCTCGCGCGGCGCGTCCGCCGTCAGCGTGCGTGCTAGCGCCCCTGTTTCGAGCAGCGCCGCATCGTCTTTCCACGCGGAGCGGAACGAAACCGAGTCCGCGCCGGAGCGCAAAAAGAGAGCTACGATGAGGATGCAAGCGAAACGCAGACTACATTGCATGCCGACATCGATTCTAGCGCCAAACGCAGGCGAACGAAAACTTCGTTTGATACGCGAAGTCTCAAGCCAGCCTCCGAGCGGCGTGGTGGGCGACGCATGGTCGAAGATGTGGCCGTCAATCTCCCACCGACGCGGTCGAATAGGGCGCTTCGCCAGCGATGAAGCGTGCTGCTTTAGGCAACACGCGGTAGCGACACTCGCGCGTCTCGAACACTTCGCCGTCGGTATTTACTTTGACCGCACGCGCGAACTCCATGCGCAGTTCGCGCGCCTTGAAGTAGTGGACGCGCTCGTCTTCGACGTGGTCGCCCTTGGATACGCGCGTCAGCAAGCCGATGAAGTCGAGCGTCGACATCGCTTCGATGAAGCAGACATCAAGTAACCCATCGTCGGTGCGCGCATCGGGCGCGATCAGGCGTCCACCGCCGACCAAGCGCGAGTTGCAAACGGCGAACATCTGCATCGTCAGAGCGAATGACCGCGCTTCTTCGATGAGCTGCACACTCGTTTCGACTGGATCGTAATCGAAGAGCACTTGCGCGCCGCCGACTAAGTAGGCGAGTTTGCCGGCAAGGCTCTTCAACTGTGGGTTGACGGCGTCGGAGACTTCGGCGATGAAACCGCCCGCCGAGACGTTGACGAAGAACCGATCGTTCAGTTGCCCGACGTCGACTTCAATGGTGCGGCCAGCCAACAAGATATCGAGCGCGGCCGGCACATCTTCAGGCAGGCCGAGCGCGACGGCGAAATCGTTGCCCGTTCCGAGCGGGATCAAACCGAAGGTGATCTTGGTTGCGGCTCCTTCGAGCCGCATGACGCCGTTGAGAACTTCGTTCAGCGTCCCGTCGCCGCCAGCGATGAACAGATGGCTGCAGCCTTGTTCAACGGCGCGCGCGGCGGCTTGCGTTGCATCGCCCGCGCCGGTGGTCATCACGATGTCGAGGTCGTGGAACTTCTGCCGCAGACTTTCGTTGATTGTTTGCAAGTAGTTGGGCGCAGCATCCGTTCCAGAGACCGGATTGACGATCAATTTGGCTTTCATCTTCATCCGCACTCGTTGTCTTCGCGAGGAACTTTCAAAGCTCGATTTCGAGTCCATCATCGGCGAGCCTGAGACCATCTACCGTTGGCATCTCGGCGTCGTCCCATTCGGGATAGAGATGGACTAATACCGTATTGCGCGCGCCGGCGCGCATCGCGATTTCGGCGGCTTCATCGAACTCCAAATGGGTGGCGACAGGCTTGTCACGCCGAAAAGAGCACTCGATGATGAGCAGCGACGCCGCTTGCGCTTCGGTCGCCAGACTTTCGTCGAAGCCCGTGTCGGACGTGTAGACGACAGTGCACCCGTGCTCGTCGGTCAAGCGTATGCCGAGACTTTCGTCGGTGTGCGGCGTTTTGAAGGCGCGCGCCATGAGGTGCGGGCCGATCTCGAACTCTTCGTGCGGTGCAACTTCGCGCACTACGAGCGGAAACGGTTGATCCAGCAGGTCGTAGTCGTTGGCGCGGTCAAATCTTTCGAGCCGGGACACAGTGCCGCGCGGACCGTAGATGACGAGCGGGCGGCGGCGCGCTTGCGTCTGCGGCGCGTACTTGGTGCCGAAGAGAAAGGGAAGCACACCGCCGATGTGGTCCAGATGAAAATGGCTGAGCCAGATGGCGTCGAGCTGTTCCCATGCGAGCCCATGCGCGGCCATGCGATGGGGTGCATCCGCTCCGCAGTCGAGCAGCAAAGTGGTCTGTTCGGTTGCCAGCCAGTGGGCAGAGGCGGTGCGCTTCGGATGGGGCACGGACGTGCCCGATCCCAGTATCACAACTCTCATCTTCGCTCTCCGATCGGCTTCCGACAAATTAACAACGCGTGCCCGGCGGCGTCAACGCGGCGCGGTGCTTTCTGCTCGCCTCTTCCGGTACAATCAGACAGCACGAAGGAGAGGAGCGATGAGCGCTTTCGAACCGAAAAAGGAGCACGTGTCGCGCAAGGCGAGTCTGTTCACCGAATCGGTCATTCGCGAGATGACGCGCGAAGCGATCAAACACGACGCCATCAATCTAGCGCAAGGCTTTCC
>CAKZOF010000572.1 GCA_937135995.1 uncultured Pyrinomonas sp. | reverse complement strand
AAACGATCGGCTTCGTCGGGCGGTTGGCGGAGACGGTGGCGGCGCGCTTCAAGTTCAAGCAACCGATCTACATCGCCGAACTCGATTTCCAGCGTCTGTTGGAAGCCGCGCCGCGCGCCGTGCGGTACACACCTTTGCCGCGTTATCCGGCGATCGTGCGCGATCTATCGCTCATCATCGAAAAGCGCGTCGCGTGGGCCGATGTGCGCCGCGCCATCGACGAATTGAAGTTGGCATATCTGCGGCGCATCGAGTTCGTCGATTCTTACGAAGGACAGGGCGTGCCCGAAGGGCACCGCTCGCTCACGTTGCGCTTAGAGTACCGGGCCGACGATCGCACATTGCGTGACGATGAGGTGGACGCGATGCAAGAGCGCGTCCTCCATGAATTGCAAACGCGGTTCGGCGCGCGCTTGCGCTAGCGAAGTCCGGAAGATTCCATCTTGCGCTCGACCAAGGGTTGGACGCATAATCGAACGCCGAAGAATCCAAATCCTCTCCGGGGAGAGACGATGGTGGGACTGACGGGACTCGAAAAATTCTCGCATCTGGAAGACAAGATCTACCGCACCATCGAACTGACCAAGGCATTGCGGCAAGAGAAGGAGAATTTGGAGCGCGAGCTTGCCGCTTTGCGGCGCGAGATGGGCAATCTCTTGAGCGAAAAGGAGCGACTCGAGGCGCAGGTTGAGAGGCTTCTTGCTGAGCGCGACACGATTCGCATGAAGGTCGAAGCGATGCTCGATGCGATCTCGGTGCTCGATCCTGAAATCGTGGAGCAGGTGCGCAGATGAGCGATCGAAGCAAGATCACCACGGGACGAAGCGCGGAGCACACACCGACGATCAAGGTCGAAATCTACAATCAGGTCTACAACATTCGCTCCGATGGCGATGTCGAATACGTGACGAAACTGGCGGAGTTCGTCGACCGGCGCATGCGCGAGATCTCTTCGAGCACGCTCACGGTCGATTCGCTCAAGGTCGCCATTCTGGCTGCGCTGCACATCGCCGACGAACTGCACCGGTTGAAGAAGCTCCACGAGCAGACGGACGCGCAACTGGCCGCGCGCAGCGCCGAATGCGCCGAGATGCTCGACCGCATCCTTCGTTGGAAACCGAGCAAAGACCAGCAGAACGACGCTCCCACCGGTTTTGCGATCACCTGAGGTGATCTCCCGCCAGCGACACCCCACCGCTACGGCGGCAGCAACGTCTCATTCGCGCACGGCTCGTCGCCGACCCGCCCCACGAGGCGAACGCTCCTGCCCAGCGCTTGCTTTGAGGTGATCGGCGCTTGTGCTACTATTTCGAGTGCGAAGGGAGCGCTTCTTCTGCGGGGCGCGTCACCGATTCCAATGATTGAGCCAACGCCGTTGAAAAGGGAGACCGATGCCGCTGGCCAGTGCGTTCCTTCAGTGTCAAGGAAGCGCCAGAGGCAGCGGCTGTGCTAAAGGTCACCCACCTGTCTGTTGCAGGTTCAAATCACGGCTTCGGGACGGCTTTTGCGGATGGCTCCCTTCGATCACGAGGTGCTGTCGCCTGCGCGCAAGGCGCCCGAGATTTTCAGAGCGCGTTCGGCAGACTCTCCTAAGAGGTTCAGCAAAAGAGCGCGTTCCGTCGAAAGAGGTTCGTCGGAGCGCGCTTCCTTTTTTAAGAGGCGATAGGGCTATGAAGATTTTGGTGATCGGCGACATCGTTGGGCGGCCCGGAAGAACCGCCGTGCGCGATCGCGTGCAGGATCTGCGCGAGCAGTACAAGGCCGACTTGATCGTTGCCAACGTCGAGAACCTCGCTGGCGGCTATTCGGTCACGCCGCCGCTCGTCGAAGAGTTGCTCGCCGCTGGCGTCGATGTGATGACTTCGGGCAATCATATCTTCGACAAGCGCGAAGCCATCGATTACATCGCGCAGCAGCCTCGTCTGCTTCGTCCGGCGAACTACCCGCCGGGCACGCCGGGACGCGGCCTCTGGACCGGCGAGATCGGTGACACGCCGGTCGCCGTAATCAATCTGATCGGGCGCGTCTTCATGGGACCGGCGGACGATCCCTTTCGCGCCGCCGACGCGATCTTGCGCGAACTGGACCAAGACATCAAAGTGCGGCTCGTCGATTTTCACGCCGAAGCAACGTCGGAGAAATGCGCGCTCGGTTGGTATCTGGACGGGCGCGTGTCAGCGGTGTTCGGCACGCACACGCACGTGCAGACGGCGGACGAGCGAATCTTGCCGCGCGGGACAGCCTACATCACGGACATCGGCATGACCGGAAGCCACGCGGGCGTGATCGGCATGGATCGAGACGATGTGATCGCGCGCTTTCTCACCGTTACACACCGGCGCATGGAGAACGCCAAAGGCGACGTTCGGATCTGCGGCATCGCGCTCGACATCGACGAAACCACGGGGCGCGCCCGCGAGATCACTCGCCTCGCGCTCCGACACGAACCGTGAGCCGTCGCAGCCCCCGGCTTGCAGGGAGACTCGTCGCTGTCGGTTGCAACCTCGAACTTAGTTCACCTCCTTTTGCCGAAAAAGCTGGACGCCAGCGTCCGTTTCTTCCGCGAAGATCAAACGCGGAAGGGAACTCCCTTCCGCGTTTGATCTTCAGCGAGTCGCCAGCGCACCGCGTTCACTTAACCTTTGGGCGCGATGTAGTAAGGGCGATGCTGCACGACGTAATCCTTGTCGTCGAATTTGCCGTCGCCATCGACATCGACCTTGACGACGATCTTGTGTTGCTTGCCATCGCGTTTATCGCTTGGTTTGAACCCGATGCTGTATTGGTTCCGCAGCAACGCATCGATCGACTGAAGAACGCTCGGCAGCTCGCCTTCGAACGTCACGGGAAAGTAGGCTCCGCCCGACTCTTTAGCGAAGGTGTTGAGCGCGTTTTGCGCTTGCAGAAAGGTCAGTCTTCCGGGAAAACCTGTGATGTAGTCGGTCGGCTCCAGAGCGTCGCCGTACTTCTTGAAGAAGAGGTTGCCAGTGCCGATGACATAGATCGGCACACCGGCGTTTTGGATGATGCGGCGCACCTCGTCGTAGTTGATCTTGCTGAACGTGTCGATGCCAGAACTGACTAAAATGACGGCGCTACGTCGTCCTTGCAAAGAGGCGAGACCGGCGTATTCCATCGTCGCTTGCTTGCTGTTTTCGAGCACCACGGCATCGCCTTTGCCGCCGATTAGCGTGAACTTGAGCGCATCGAAAAGATTGGCTTCGCGCGATGCCGGGAAGTTGCGCAGCAGCAGATCGATCACCTGTCGTATGCGTCCCGGATCATTGGTGAAATCGGTCAGCGGCGTCGGGCGCATGTCGTACGCGATCACCGAAACGTAATCTTCTGGGCGGACGAATTGCGAAAGGAACATCGCCATCGGGCGCAAGACCTCGTAGCGTCCCGGTTCGAACCAATTGCCGCCGAGCGCATCGGTCAGCTTGCTGTATTCGAGCACCATGACGACGGTGATTGGTGCTTCCGGCGTAGCGAAATTGCTGATCTCGCGCTGCACGCCATCTTCGAAAACGGCGAAGTTCTCCTTTTTCAAGCCGGTGATGATCTTGCGCGACTTCTTGTGATAGACGACCGCGTCGACGTTGACCAAAGAGGCTTCGACTTTGATCGTCTCGGCTTCGTCCGGTTTATTGACGACGTCTTGCGGCGGCGCTTCTTGTGGCTCGCCGGTCTGCGGTTTTACTCCGTCGGAACGCTTGTTCCTCTTCTGCGTCGGCGCTGGCGGCACTCGGCGCGCTTGTGCCGAAGCGTCCGGCGGAAGTGAGCCGAAAAGCAGCGCGAAGACGGCGACGCTGGCGATCAGGTAGCGGGAGATGTTCATGGCGCGTTGCTCCAGGAAAAGAACGAGATCCGTTCCGGCCTTGCAAGCATGTTAAGCCTCGCCCGCACGGCGGGTCAATCTCTTTCGACCGCTCCGGAACTGAAAATTATGATGCGCCGAGAACCGCTCCGAGGTGTCTTGGCGTGAAAGAGAGGGGCGCGCTGTCCGATCGCCGTTCGATTGAGCACGCATGGGCGGCTCGCTTCCGGGATTCGGCGGCAAAACTCGATCGAATCGCTGAATGCCGTTGCTTTTCAAGTGTGACGTTCTTTTGGCAGACAGGTCGCCGCGAGACGGTGCCCATGCGAGGCGAACCCGTCTCGCCTGTTCGAAAGAGAACGCTGGTCGCTCTTCCGTTCGACCGAGCAGGGGCGCGAAAGCCACTCCGCGCCCGGCCAGTCAATGGAGTTCTTCGACCGTGGTGCGCCGGGCGGAAACTAACGCGCGGCTGTCGGCGGGACTTCCGCCTCGACGACGACATCGAAGAACCCTGAGTTGTCGTTCAGGTTCCCTTCGTTGACGCCGAGAAAGAGCACGCCGTCGCGTTGCGCGCGAAACTCCCGCTGTCTGCCGATGAAGATGAAATCGTCGTTGTCATCGCCGATCACGGCGATCAATGCGCCCGTCGGCTCATCGCGCAGCAATTTGTCGCGATCGGGCAGCGTGGCGATACCCGCCGGGGTTGAAAAGACGTTGTTGCCGAGCGAAACCTGTCCCGTCGCCGTGATGCGCAGCAGTTGGCCGCGACGCACGACGAGCCCGCTGTTGGTCCACCCGTTGGCGCGATTGTCCGCCGCGACCTTGACGTTGAGGCGGATCCAGTTGTTCGCCGCAGCGCCGGTGCGCGTCGGCGTCGAAGAGGCAGCCGTGGGTTGCGGCGTGGCGCTCGCTGTTCGCGCTGGTTGCGCGGGTGGTGCGGTTGGCGGCGCGGCGGTTGAGTTGCTCGCGGCATCGGCGTTGGATGCTGCGTCGAACTCGATCGAATCGACGTCCTCCATGTAGAGCATCATGCGGCTCATGCGTCCGCGCGCTCCGGTGCCGACGAGGACGACGAACTGCTGATCGCGAAAGCCAATGACTTGGCCGCGAATCACCGTGCCGTCTTTCAACCGAATGGTATCGGCTAGAACCGTGGTCGTCGCCAGCGCGATGCCAATCAAGACGGGCAGCGTGCTTTTCAAGAGTCGGTTCACGTTCATCGGAATCTCCTTGGGTTATGTTGGGCCGCAGCGCGGCTCGGGAGAGCTTGCTGATCGCTTCAACGTTGATGAGGAGGCCCGGCATGTTGGTTGCTCCGCCGCGCCAGCGAAAGCGTGATGCCCCGGGCGGCACCCGAACCAGCAGATCGAGCGGGTCCGTCGCGCCTCAGTGCAACGAACCACGCGCCGCGCACAAGCGGCGCCACAGCGCATCTTCGTCCGGAAAAGCGATGGTATCCACGGCGTCGCAGAGCGATTGTGCCGTCTGGACGATGAGCACCATGTCGTGAAACACGTCGGCGCACGGCGAACAAGCTTGCAGGTGCGCGCGGATTTCGAGCATCTCGACCTCTTCGAGCGTGCCGGCGTGATATTCGCTAAGCAGTTCCAGACTCTTCGCGCAATCCATGGTCGCTTCCTCCCTGTGATCACGGTCAATTATGTGTCGCTTCTTGGGCTTGTTGGCGAATCAGGTTGCGCAGTTTCAAGCGCGCTTTGTGCAGTTGAGATTTCGAGGTGCCCGAGCTCGTGCCCATCATGCGCGCGATCTCGTCATGATCGTACCCTTCGATGTCGTGAAGGACGAAGACCGTGCGATAACCGGGCGGAAGTTGAGCGATGGCCTTTTCGAGCGCGATCCGGTCGATGATCGGCATGCGGCTTGGGTCTTCCGTGCCCTGAACGATTTGAACGGGCGTTTCACCTTCTTCAGTGGTCTGTTCGCTGCGCGTGCTTTTGCGTCGTAGATGCATGAGCACTTGGTTGACGGTCAGGCGGTGGAGCCACGTCGAAAAGGCAGACTCGCCGCGGAAAGTGCCGATCTTGTTGTAGAGGTTCAGAAAGACCTCTTGCGTCAGGTCTTCGGCTTCGGCCGGGTTGCCGAGCATGCGCAGACAGAGGGCATAGACGCGGCGAAAATGGCGGCGGTAGATCTCCTCGAAGGCTGCCGCATCGCCTGCCGCCGCGCGTCGCGCAAGCTCCAGATCGGTCGGTTGTTCGTGAACCTCTTTCACCACCGAGCCTTTCATCGGCGAAATCAGGGTCGCGTGCTGCGCCCTTATTTGGCGAATATCTGCGATCGGTCGGCAAACGCTTTGAACTCGAGCGCGTTGCCGCTCGGATCGAGCAGAAACATGGTCGCTTGCTCGCCCGGCTGGCCGCGAAAACGGATGTAAGGTTCGATGATGAACTTCACCCCGGCGTGGCGCAAGCGTTCGGCCAGTTCGTGCCACTCTTCCATCGTCAGGATCACGCCGAAATGGGGCACGGGCACGTCGTGACCATCGACCGGATTTGTGTTGGTGATGCCGGTTCTGTCGGGGCTGAGATGTGCCACGATCTGATGCCCATAGAGATTGAAGTCCACCCACGTGGCGCTGCTTCGTCCTTCGCTGCAACCAAGCACGCCGCCATAGAAGGCGCGCGCTGCTTCGAGATCATGTACGGGAAAGGCCAAGTGGAAGGGATGGTCCATCATCAGCTCCATCACCGGAGGTTGAACTACGGTTTCCGCTCCAAGATGTTACCAGATAGGTCGCACCGAAAGCCATCTTCGACGGACAAGGCCATTGCACCGCCGCGGCGTAATGTCGCCAAACGGGTCGCGCCGAAAGAAATCTTCAGCAAAGTTGGGATCGACGCCCGGCGGTTGTTCGGATGCCTGCACGCCGCATTGGCGAAGCGCAAAGCCGACTCCATCGCGATTCGTCGCTTAGATCGTTCAGGGAGAGGCGATTCATCCAACGTCTCGCGTAGATCGTTCAAGGGGCGGTGATTCGTCCAACGTCTCGCGCACCTTGCGGGCCAGCGTCTCGGGGGTGAAAGGCTTTTCGAGAAAGGGCACGCCCTCTTCGAGCAGATGACGGCGCAAAGTTTCGTCGTCCATGTATCCCGAAGCGTAAAGGACACGCATGCGCGGGCGCAGCTTGTGCGCCTGCTCGGCGAGTTCGCGCCCGTTCATTTGTGGCATGACGACATCGGTCACCATCAAGTCGATGGCGCCGCGGTACTCGCGGCAGAGGCGCAACGCTTGGCGCGGGTCGGCGGCTTCGAGCACGACGTAACCGAACTCTTCGAGCGTCGAGCAGGCCATCTTGCGC
>CAKZOF010000571.1 GCA_937135995.1 uncultured Pyrinomonas sp. | reverse complement strand
GCGCGATAGATCTTCATCATCGCGCGCGCGCTCAAGCGATTGATGCCGAGACCGCTCGTCGAAGCGAGCTTGAGTTGGCTCGGATCGAGGCCGACCTTGGTGATCAGATAGCGCGACAGGCCCGCCACGCCGCCGAGCATATCGCCCAAACGCTCGGCCATGAAATTATTCGAATAGCAAAGCAACACTTTCAACACATCGACCAGCGCGCTCGAACGGTGCGTCAGCAACGGACGCGCACTAGCGGGCACGGAACCGACCCGCGTTTCTCCAGCGATGGCGACGCTGGGGGTGGCCTGCGCTCCGGCAACATCGCCAAGCGCAAGACGCGCCTCGCGCCACGCGCGCGTTGCCGTTGCGGACCGTCGCGTGGCATCGAGCGTTTCGCGGAACTTACGTCCGGAACGAACGGCGGAAGAGTCGAAATTCATCGTGAACTTGGGCGCGACGACGAGATCGCCAGTTACTTGACGCACGCCCAAACGATTCAACTCGCAAGCGATGAGCATCGCGTGTTCGTAGTAAAAGGAAGGATCGCGGCCTGAAACGATCAGGTCTCCGGCGATGGTTCCCGTCTGCGGATCGAGCACGCCATCGGTCCACACGACGGTGATGAAACGGTGCTGCGGCCCGTAAGCATCGAGCGCGGCAAGTGCCGTGGCGAGTTTGATGGCAGAAGCCGGATTGAAGAGCCGATCTGCATCGTGCTCGAAGACCACCCGCCCGTCCGAGGTCTCGACGAGCACGCCTTGACCAACGAGCTGCGGTTCGATTTCGAGCAGCGCGCTGTCCGGCGTCTGCGCCGGCGCGATCACCGACGGAGCGACAAGCGAAGGGGTGGGAAGCGTCACTGGCGTCGGGACGGCAGTGGTCTGCGCCGCCGCTCCGAGCGCTCCGAGCAACACGAGCAAACCGCTTTCGACCCATGATTTAAGTCTTCGCTTCACTTCATCACCTCCTCGTGGCGCTCCTTCGATACGACGAGCAGCACCGCAGGATGCCGCTTCTTCGACTCTAAACGCGCGCGTCGTTGAAGTCAACGTCTGGTCCACCGGGTCGCGCGGCATCGCAAGAAAGCCACGAGGTTGAGAAACGCTTTGCGGTCTCTTTCGATCGCACATCGGAGATGGCTCTTCGTCGGCTTTTCCACGGCGCCGTGTCGGCTGCGTCACCGGATCCGAAACCGCCGTTTATCTGTGCATAAAGCGCGTTGACAAGCGCTGGAACGGACTCATACAATCCGAGTTGTAAGGAGCGACTCGCGCTGGAGAGTCGTTCGTTTGACACATCGTGCGACCAACCAAGAAATCGCTCCGTGTCACGGTGGATCTTGTGCGCGAGGTTCACCGCGCGCGCGGCGACGAGATACGTGCGCGACTGGCGGAATTCGAAGCTGTCTGGCGACATGGATCAGACACACGGCTGTGGGAAGAGTTGGTCTTTTGCATCTTCACGGCCGGCGCGTCGGCGCGCATGGGGTTGCGAGCCATCGCGGCCGTGCGTCCTCTTTTGCTTGCCGGGACGCAACAGCAGATCGCTGAAGCTTTGCGTGGCGTGCATCGCTATCCGCGCGAGCGCGCGCGCTACATCGTCGAGACGCGCGACCACTTGCAACGTCTTTGCGGATTGCGTTTGCGCGAGCGGCTGGCGGCCTTCGATGACGCTCATGCGCGACGCGACTGGCTCGCACGTGACCGCGCCATCAAAGGGTTGGGCTACAAGGAAGCGAGCCACTTCCTGCGCAACATAGGGTTTCGCGGCTACGCCATCTTAGACAAGCACATTTTGCGCAGTCTCGCCGAACTGGGCTGCATCGAGACGGCGACGCCGCCGACGACTCGCACGCGCTATTTGACGATCGAAGATCAATTGCGGCGCTTTGCTGATGGAATTGGAATCGACTTTGATGAACTCGATTTGGTGCTCTGGTCCATGAAAACAGGCGAAGTCCTGAAGTGAGGGACGCAAGATGTTCACCATTCGTCCATGCCGAGATCGCCGTGATCCGCTGGCGGCCCGCAGTGTGGCCGCCATCATCGTCTGTGCCCTCTTGTGCTCGCTGTTCGGCACAGTCGCCTTCGCCGACGACCGGCGCAAACGCGCCGAACGGGCGATCAACGACGGCGACTACGCCGCCGCCGAAAAGCTCTACCGCGAACTCGTCGAACGCGACTCATCGAGCGCTGCAGCGCGACTCGGATTGAGCTTCGCGCTGCTTAAGCAGCGCAAGTTGCAAGAAGCATTCGAACAAGCGCTCCATGTCGCGCGCAACGATCCGACCTCGTCGCGCGCATGGGCGTTGCTCGGCTGGGCGCTGCTCGGCGCGGGCGATTTCGCACGCTCCGGCGAAGCGTTGCACAACGCTTTCTCGCTCAACGAAAACGATCCGATGGCCGTCGCTGGGCTGGCGATGCTCGATTTTTACGAGAACCGCCCGCAATCGAGTTTGCAGCGGCTGCGACGCGCCGTCTTTCTTGCGCCGCGCGATGCTGATTTCATCTTCAGTCTGGCGCAAGCGGCAGCGCGCGCCGAACGCTACGCGGAAGCGGCCGATGCTTATGAACGCTTCTTGCGCGTCGCGCCGCGCACGGATGAAGACCGACGCGCGCGCATTCGCGGCTTGATCGATTTTCTCCGCTTTCTTGGCACGCAGCGTCCGCTTTACCAAGCGAGCGGTCCAGCCAGCGTCGTCGTTCCCTTCGAGTTGATCAACAACCGTCCGGTGATCGAAGTCCGCGTTAACGACCGGCCCGAGCCGCTGCGTTTCGTGCTCGATACGGGATCAGGCATGTGCGTGCTGTCCGACGCGACAGCGGCGCGGCTCGGCATCCGTCCCGTGGCGCGCGGCGGCATGGCGCGTGCCGTTGGTGGCGGCGGGCGTTTCGAGATCGTCTATGGCTTTCTCCACTCCGTCGAGATCGGCCAAGCGCGCGTCGAAAACGTGCCCGCTTACATCCGCCGCTTCTACAACGACCAAGAGAAGATAGACGGATACATCGGTCTGTCAGTGATGTCGAAGTTCTTGACGGTGATCGACTACGCCGCTCGTGAACTGCAATTGAGGCGCGAGGATCTGCGGGCAGAAGAGGCGACAAACATCATGCCGCCGACGCGCACCGAGATCCCCATTCGCACAACGTCGAGCGGATTTTGGAGCGGGCAGGTGCGGATCGAAGGCGTCGATAAACCGCTGAACTTTATCATCGACACCGGAGCGAGCATCTCGGTCGTTTCCGAAGAGTTGGCTGCGCGCGAAGAGATGGAACGCTACGCACAGAAGACACGCATGACCGTTTACGGCGCGGCGGGCGTCGCCGAAAACGTCCAGTTGCTTCTGCTGCCGCGCATGCAATTGGGCGCGCACGCGCGTCCGAACGTGCCAGTCGTAGTGCTCGACATGCGAGCCATCAACGAAACAGCTGGATTCGAGCAGACAGGCATCATCGGTGGCAACGTCTTGCGCCATTTTCGCGTCTATTTCGACTTCCGTCGGCCAGCCGTGCTGCTCGAACCGCTCGACGTGCGACCGACCAACGAAGCTAAGCGCGAGGCTCCGCACAAACCATGAAACAGAGCATATATCTCGAAACCTCGGTCATCGGAGCTTATCTCGACAACGGCGAGCCGTTTCGGCGCGATCTGACGATCCGCTGGTGGGAGCACGAGATGGGAGAGTATCGCGCCGTGATCTCGCCGCTGGTTGTGCGCGAACTCGAGCGCGTGCCCGAACCACACCGCACGGCCTACTTGAAACTCATCGAACCGCTCGAACAACTCGAACTGACGGACGAAATCGCCATTCTCGCTGATGGCTACGTCTCGCGAGCCATCTTTCACCGAAAATATATCGCTGACGCGCTGCACGTTGCCTTCGCTTCGTATCACAAGATAGACTACCTCGTGACGTGGAACTTCGGACATCTGGCCAACGTGCGCCGACAAGCGCGCATCCGTCTGTTCAATACGACAGCCGGGTTCTTCGTCCCGATGATCGTGACGCCTGAATTTCTCGTCTCGGAAGCGACCGAAGGCGACTGGCGCGCGACGATTTGAAGCGCGATGTACCGTAAACCGAAATTCCTCGAAGTGCTGCATCGCATCCGCGAAGAGATGTCGCGCGAAGCCGACTACGACGTCGAACTTTTCGCGCAGATGATCCGCTCCGGACAACCACCAGCTTATGGCCCGGAACGAAACATCCGTGGTTTTCGCGTGCGTGCGCCGCGCGCTGACAAAGACGAAGGACATCCGCGCCGCGCGACCAACCTTTGAACCATTCCTCGCACCGCCGAAGCGCTGACCAAAGCGTCTACGACCGCCCGGCCTCGCGCACGTTTTGAGGCAGGGAGTGCAGCGCTCTTCTTCGCGATGATGTGCACAATGGCACGACCTTCGGCCCGCTGAGTTTGCGCGCGCCAGCGGTGGGCCCGACCGAACCGCGGACGTTGGCGCGAACGCTTGCCATGCCCGCGCAACGTCGGTTGAAATGAAGACACACATTGTGTTTCCGCCGCGACGCTCGATTCGCGCTTCGGGCAAAAGGCCAACTCATGGGGCAGGCAAAAGGCGGAACGCGGAAAGAGCGCGATCGACCGGATGAATCAAGCTCGATCGTGCCGTCCGCGCGTGAGAACAATTTCTCGATTCGGTCATTAGTTGCGCGTCGCGTTTGATCCGTTGAACGCTCGATTCGATTTCCATTCGACGACGGAATTGAAGTAAAGTAAGAGGCGCGCCGATCATGCGCACGGACTTCAACGGCGTGACACAAATTGAAGCGACGCATGGTGATGATTTTTCTGTATGGACGCGACGTTTAGAGCCATCGGATTGGAATTGCCAAGCAGGAGAGACTTCAATCTGCTCGTCGAGCGCGCTGGCGATCAAGGCGAACCCACTTGTTTGCAACGACGCGGTGCTGTGCTTCACGGGCGTTGCTGGAAGCTCGGCGAAGGGCTAGAAGTTTGGACGATGCTCTATGAATCGGGTGATGGTGAAATCTTTTACGCCGACTGTCGGCCGGGCTTTCGCGCGCGCTACGCGCACTCGATTCGGCCATGGGCGCTTACTGAATATGCCGAAGAAGGCGAAGCGCTGGTCCACGGATACTTGAACGGAACGGACGTACAAGTGCTCTTCGAACTGCAGAACTTCACCGAAGTCAGCCTCGACGAGTTTCGCGCCGAGACGCTCTACGTTGGACTTTGCGGGCTGGCCTATCGCGCACGCGCGCGCGCACGCGGTGCAGCGCGCTGGCAACAACTCGAAGAGCACGCACCAGCACGCGCTATCTACGAGAACGATTGGAGCCTGTGCGGCAAAGTGCTCGCTTTTCGCGAATTACGCAATCCTCTCTCCGGGCGTCAACTCTACTGGGTCCATCTCGATCTCGAACAGCTTCGTTTGGAAGTCCTCATCAATCATCGCTCATTGCGCGGCACGCTCGAAGTCGGCTCGTGGCTCGAAGCGGACGTCTGGTTGCAAGGGCACGTGCTCGACCGTCGCACATTGCTTTCGCGTTACGAAGGCGTCGACTGGGCATGCTCGCCAGCCCTCTTCTGGCAAGCATTGCGCCGACGCAACTGATGTCGCGTGGGTCGCCGCCACAAATTCGTTCGTGCTTCATTATGAGACGCCCGATTCTCGCCGCCATCGTCATCGCCATCTTGTGCGCTATCGCGCTCTTCGCTTTCGAGCGCTACTGGACGCACCGGTTCGACGCGATCATCGCCAAACAAGCGGCGATTCACGGCCTCGATCCCGATCTCGTGTGGAGCATCATCTACGAAGAGACCTACTTCCGACCATGGCAGATCGGCGAGGCGGGTGAAGTCGGTCTGATGCAGATCACTCCCACAGTGGGACGCGAGTGGGCGGCGGAGACCGGCATCCGCGAGCTAGAGCGCGAAATGGCACGCGACCCCGTTCGCTTCTTGCGCGATCCGGAAAGGAACATCCATATCGGCTGCTGGTATTTGGAGAAGATCAGCAAAGACTACCGTGATCTTCCCGATCCGTTGCCGCGTGTTCTGGCCGCATACAACGCCGGACCAAGCCGCGCTGCCGAGTGGAACCGCACGCCGCCGGGCGCGCGTCCGTTGACCGGAGAAGAGTTCATCGCGCGGATCACCTATCCGACGACGCGTGCCTATGTCGTCTCCATCATGGACCGATACCGCCGCCGCAAGGCCGCCGCGGAGGTGGGCCGGTGACTTACCGGCAGTTGCTCCGAGCCAACGCGAACTTGCGACGGCTCTGGGCAGCGCAAGTCGTCTCGGAAATCGGCGACTGGTTGAACAACATCTCCGTTTTCGCGCTTACGATCGAACTCGCTGGACCGGACCGCGAGGGCGTGGCGATTGCCATCTACGCCATCGCACGCCATCTGCCGCTCTTCGTCTTCGGCCCTCTTGCCGGTGTGACGGTGGACCGCGCGGATCGCAAGCGCGTGATGATCGGAGCGGACCTAGCGCGTGCTCTTTTGGCGCTCGGGTTCGTTCTCGCCGCCAACTTCGGATCGCTCACGCTCATCTACCTCGTCAGCGCCGCGCTCTTTTCCGTGGCCGCTTTCTTCAACGCCGCCAAGCGCGCTTCCATCCCGCAACTGGCGCGCAACACGAAAGAACTCGTGGCCGCCAATGCCCTTTCCGCTTCGACGACGGCGGCGACGCTGGCCATTGGATCGGCCTTCGGCGGCGCGCTGGCTGCCGCGTTTGAGCGCCGCATCATCTTCGTCATCAACGCCGTGACGTTTCTCGTCTCGGCGCTCATCGTCCGTCGGCTTTCGCTGCTACCAACTCCGCCGCGCGAAGAGCGAGCGCCTGTCGTCGCGTGGCGACGTTCACTAGAAGATTTTCGCGAAGGCGTGCGCTATGTGCGCTCTCGTCCTCTGCTTTTCGCCGTTTTCATCGCCGTCGCAGGCTGGGGCTTGGGCAACGGCGCCGCGCGTGCGCTTTACAGCGTCTTCGGGGCGCATCTCGGACAGATAGCGCACTTCACCTCGCGCCCGAACGATTTCGGCATCTCCGTGCTCTTCGTCGCAATGGGAGTCGGCGGCGTGTTCGGAGCGATCTTGGCGCGTCGCTCCGAAGGAAAACTGACAGCCCGTCTGGGCCGCTCGTTGGCATTGGATGGAGCGGC
>CAKZOF010000570.1 GCA_937135995.1 uncultured Pyrinomonas sp. | reverse complement strand
GGCGTCTTTCAAAAACTCGGCCACACGGAAGGCATCGAATTTTTGACCGGCTACCTCATCGAGCTTTCGCTTTCGGTAGATAATCTCTTCGTCTTCTTGCTGATCTTCTCTTATTTCCGTGTGCCTGCCGAGTTTCAGCATCGCGTGCTCTTTTGGGGTGTGCTTGGCGCGCTGGTCATGCGTGCGGCGATGATCTTGATGGGCGCGGCGTTGATCAGTCGCTTTCATTGGATCATCTACGTCTTCGGTGCCTTTCTCATCTTCACCGGGATCCGTATGTTGCGCCACGAAGAGAGCGAGATTCACCCGGAACAGAACCCGGTCGTGCGACTCGTGACTCGTTACATGCCGATCACACACTACTATGAAGGGCAGAAGTTCTTCACGCGCGTCGGCGGACGACTGAGCGGCACACTGCTCTTCCTCGTGCTGGTGATGGTCGAAACCACCGATCTCGTCTTCGCCGTTGATTCCATTCCGGCCATTTTCGCCGTCACGCGCGACCCGTTCATCGTCTACACGTCGAACGTCTTCGCCATCTTGGGCTTACGGACCTTTTATTTCCTGCTCGCTGGCGTGGTCGAAAAGTTTCACTACCTCAAGCTCGGCCTTTCAATCGTGCTGATCTTTATCGGCATCAAGATGTTGAGCGAGGACCTGATCGAAAAGTTCTACGGCTACCACATCCCACCGCTTCTGCCGCTGTCCATCGTCGCCACCGTGCTGATCGCATCGGTGGTGGCCTCACTCATCTGGCCCAAACGCCCGGAACTGCCCGCCGAAGAGCCTACCTCGCACGGCGGCCCATCGCTTCGCGAGGAAGAAGAGATCGGATCCAGAAGGTAGCCCTTTCGACGCGCACCGTCGCTTCTGGCGAATGGGCGGCGCCGCGAGCTAAGCGCTCGGCCGCTTCTTGCCCACGCGCGACCGCCTTCGATCCACCGCTGCTTGCCCGTCAGCGGCGGAACGTGTAGGCTTTATTCTTCATCTGATCATGACGACGCTCACGCCGATGCTTCAGCAGTATCATGAACTCAAGCGCCGGTATCCCGGCACGCTCCTCTTCTTTCGGCTCGGCGACTTCTATGAACTCTTCTACGATGATGCCATCACGGGAGCGCGCGAGCTTGAGATCACGTTGACGGCGCGCCACAAAGAGCGTGGCTCACCCATTCCGATGTGCGGCGTGCCGCACCATTCAGCCGCGAGCTACATTGCGCGCCTCGTGCGCAAAGGTTATCGCGTCGCCATTTGTGAGCAACTCGAAGAGGCAGGCAAGGCGAAGAAGTTGATCCGACGCGACGTCGTCCGCGTGATCACGCCGGGCACAGCGATCGATCCGCAGCTTCTCGACGCGCGCGAGCCCGTCTACTTGGCCGCCGTTTGCGGCGCGGGAGAGCGTTTCGGCGCAGCCTTTCTCGATCTTTCAACGGGTGAGTTTCGCGCGACCGAAACCTCTGGACCAGAGGCTTGGACGCAAATCCGTGCCGAGATCGAACAGTTCGCGCCGCGCGAGCTACTCTTTCCGGCCTCGCTCGCGCCGCTCATCCGCGAGACCTATGGCTTGGGAGCGGACGTGTTGCCGCTCGACGCGACAAACACGGTGGCGCGCATCTCGCCCGTCCCTGAACTCGAGCTGTCGCTCATGCCGCTCGACGATTGGCTATGGCAAGCCGACATCTGCGCCGAGACGCTGCGCGCGCAATTTGGCGCACACGATCTCGCCGGCTACGGCCTTGACGCCCATCCCGAAGCGGTGCGCGCCGCCGGAGCCTGTTTGCGTTACGCGCGCGAGACGCAGCGCGACGCGGTCGCGCACGTCTCCGAAATCGAATACTTCGAGACGCGCGACTACCTTGTGCTCGATGCCGTCACGACGCGCAATCTCGAGCTTTTCGAATCGACCAGCAAAGCCGGGCGCGAAGCGACACTGCTCGGCGTCATAGACGAGACCGTGACGAGCATGGGAGCGCGCACCTTGCGCGCTTGGCTTCAACGCCCGCTCGTCGCGCGCGGCGAGATCGAAACGCGCCTCGATGCGGTGGCGGCACTTCACGCTTCGCAGATCGTGCGCGACCGTCTGCGCGCCGCCTTGCGCGAAGTAGCCGATCTCGAACGCTTGACGGCGCGGCTCAACATGGCGACCGCCGGACCGCGCGATCTCGTCGCGTTGCGCCGTTCGCTCGAGCAAGTGCCCGCCATCCGGCGTGCGCTCGAAGGCGTAGAAGCGTCGCTCATCAGAGTTCTCGTCGAAGCGGCAGACGATCTACAGGAGATCCGTCAACTGATTGCCCGCGCCATCAGCGACGAACCACCTGCCAATCTCGCCGACGGCGGAGCCATACGTGATGGCTTCAACGAAGAGCTGGACCGGCTGCGGGCGATCTCGCGCGACGCTAAGCAGACGATCGCCGAGATGGAGGCGCGCGAGCGCGCACGGACGGGCATCGCCTCTTTGCGCATCCGCTACAACGGCGTCTTCGGCTACTGCATAGAGGTCTCAAAGGCGAGCGCCGCGCGCGTGCCCCGAGACTACGAACGGCGCCAGACGCTCTCGAACGTCGAACGCTTCACGACGCCCGAACTCAAGGAATGGGAAGCGCAGGCGCGCGATGCTGAGACGCGCACGCTCGAACTTGAAACCAGCATCTTCGCCGAAGTGCGCTCAAAGGTCGCTGCCGAGACCAGACGGTTACAGACGACGGCGCGCGCGCTCGCGTCGCTCGACGCGCTCGCGGCGCTGGCTGAAACGGCGGCGCGGCGGCGTTATGTGCGCCCCATCTTGCACGATTCAGACGAACTGGAGATCATTCAAGGCCGCCACCCTGTCATCGAGGCCAATAGCGCCGCGCCGTTCATCCCGAACGATCTGTACATGAACAACTCGACCGATCGGCTGCTGATCATCACCGGACCGAACATGGCCGGCAAAAGCACGCTGATGCGCCAGACGGCGCTCATCGCCATCTTGGCACAGATCGGATCGTTCGTTCCGGCTGAACGCGCGCGGCTTCCCATCTTCGACCGCATCTGGACGCGCGTCGGAGCCTCGGACGACCTCGCGCACGGGCGTTCGACCTTCATGGTCGAGATGACCGAAACGGCTGGCATCTTGCGCGGCGCGACTCCGCGTTCGCTCGTGCTCCTCGATGAGATCGGGCGCGGTACGGCGACTTTCGATGGGCTGTCGCTCGCCTGGGCCGTCGCCGAGTACCTGCACGATTCGCCGGAGCATGCGGCCAAGACGCTCTTCGCCACGCACTACCATGAGCTGACGGAACTGGCCGAACGGCTGCCGGGCGCACAGAACTATCACGTCACCGTCGCCGAATCCGACGGACGCATCATCTTCCTTTACAAACTGGCGCGCGGGCGCGCGTCCAAATCCTACGGCATCGAAGTGGCACGGCTGGCTGGACTTCCGATGAGCGTCATCGAACGCGCGCGCGAAGTGCTGCAACGACTGGAACGCTACGAACTAGATGTCTTCGCCGAAGATGAAAGCCCGCGCGAGGAGAACGAAGATGCGCTCCGCCGGGCGGCGCGGCGGTTACGACGCCGCGCCATCGCTGCCCAAGCGACGCTTTTTGACGCCGTCAACCAGAGCTTGCTTGACGAACTGCGCGCCGTTGATGTAGAAAGCCTCTCACCCGAAGAGGCGCGGGCGCTGATCCGCGATCTGCAACGTCGCATGGTCTGATCCTCTCAGCGCGGATCAAGCGATCAGTTGCTTAAACTCGCAACACGCAGCGCTTCTTCCGTGCGCGAGCATCAAACGCGGAGCGAGACGGAGATCAGGACGAACCGCAAAGAAAATGGACTACGACTTCGCATCCCTTTCTCTCGAACAGAAGATCGGACAACTGCTTTACATCGGACTTCCGGGGCCGGAGCTTGATCGCGACACGCGCGCGCTCATCGAATACGTGCAACCGGGCGGCGTCATCATCTTCGGGCGCAACGTCGTCTCGCCCGAACAGCTCCGTTCCCTTCTCGATCAGATCCGCGAGATGCTGCCCGTTGAACCTCTGTTCGGCATCGATCAGGAAGGCGGGCTTGTTGACCGCTTGCGCAAGATCGCGACGCCCATGCCGCCGGCGAGGGTGATCCGGCAAAAAGGGGATCTTGCGGGCGCGCGCACGCTCGGGCGCGTCACCGGCGAGATGCTACGCATACTCGGCTTCAACATGAACTTCGCCCCCGTGCTTTCGATTATGACCGAAGAGCGCGATGTATTGGCCAACGGCCTCTACTCGCGTTCTTTCGGGCGCTCGCCCGGCGAAGTCTTAGGTTACGCGATGACCTACCTGCGCGGGCTGCAAGGAACGGGCTGCTTGGGCTGCGTCAAACATTTTCCCGGTCTCGGCGCCGGCGAAGTCGATTCGCACGAAGAGATGCCCGTCATCCCACTCTCGCACGATGATCTGATCGCGCACGATCTCGTGCCATACATCGAACTCTTTACGCGCGAAGACCGCATGGTCCACGCCGTCATGGTCGGGCACGGTTGTTATCCGAACATCAGCGTCCGTCAAGGAGTGGTGAGCGGCCCGCTGATTCCGGCGTCGATCAATCCCGAGATCGTCAACGGGCTGTTGCGCACCGAACTCGGCTTCAACGAACTGGTCGTCACGGACGACCTAGAAATGGGCGCGGTGGCGAAATACTACGAGATCGAAGAAGCTGCCGTGCGTGCCATCAACGCGGGCGAAGACATGCTTCTCATCTGCGCGCGGCCTGATCTGATCAAACGCGGACGTGATGCCCTCGTGCAGGCCGCACGCGAAGGGACCATCAGCGAGGAGCGTCTCGCCGAATCGCTCCGTCGCATCGCCGAATTCAAGGCGCGCGTGCAGCCGCCGCTTCCATTCGACCTCGAGCGATTCCGGCAGCTCTCTGAAGAGATCGCCGCGCTCAACCGTCGGCTGGATTACACCTACGGCGGGAAGATCTGATGCTTCCGCGCTGGTCCACCGATGGACCAAGCCTTTTCCGCTAGATTATTGGGGGATCGAATGCAAAACTCCACGTCTGGTCGTTTGCGCCTCTTCGTTTACGCTGCCATCTGCTTGATCGTCCTCATCTCGCAAGGATGCCGTCGAACGGAAGACCGTTTCGTCCTCGCGCTTGAAGCGCGCCCTGAAACACTCGATCCGTTGCGCAGCACAGACGCTTCGAGCGAACGTCTGCGCCAACTGATCTTCAATACGCTCGTTCGCAAGAACGAACGCTTCGAATATGTCGGCGAACTCGCTGAAGCGATCGAGCCCGCTGCCGATGGCCTATCCATCACTTTCAAGTTGCGCGAAGGGGTGAAGTTCCATGATGGCCGCCCGCTCACGGCTGCCGATGCCAAATACACGCTCGACGCACTCCTCGGTTCGGATTCGCGCAAAGCGGCCCCCTTCTTCGAAGGCGCCGGACCGGACAGACAGCCGCGCATCGCGGCGATCGAAGCACCGGACGCACGCACGCTCATCGTCCGTTTGCGCAAGCCGTGGCCCGAACTTCTCGCCAATCTCGTTCCCATCGGCATCATCCCGCAAGGCAGCGCCGAACAACAAAAGACGCGCCCGCTCGGCAGCGGCCCGTTTCGTTTCGAGCGCTACGACGAATCGCAACAAGTCGTCGATCTGGCGGCGAATGATGACTATTGGGAAGGAGCGCCTAAAATCAAACTCCTGCGCGTGCGCGTGATACTTGATGCTAACACGTTGCAAGCCGAACTGCGCGCTGGGCGCATCTCGATGGCGATCAACACGAGCCTTTCGCCTGATGCTTACCGCGCGCTGGCACAAGACCCGAACCTGCAAGTGGTCCAGTCACCGGGCGCAAACATTCAGTATTTGGGCTTCAACGTACAGGCCGATCTGGTCAAAGACGCGCGCGTGCGACAAGCGATCGCCTACGCGATCAACCGCGAGGACATAGTGCGCAACCTCTTGCTCGGTCAAGCGCACGTCGCGCATTCGATCCTGCCTGAATCCTCTTGGGCCTACGCGCCAGGCATCGTCTACACCTTCGACCCTGCACGAGCGAAACGCCTGCTCGACGAAGCCGGTCTGCGCGATCCCGATGGAGATGGACCGCAACGGCGTAACGAAGATCGCCCCATCACACTGAAAATCTCTTCCAGCAACGTGGTAGCGCGCGCCGTCGCAGGCGTCATCCAAAACGAACTCAAACTGGTCGGATTGAGATTGGAGATAGAAACGTTGGAAGACAACGTGCTGCGTGATGCGCAACGCAACGGGCAATATCAAATGACCATCGGACGCTGGGTCGGCGGTAATCAGGATCCGATCTTCCTGCGCGATCTGTTCGCCACCAACGGCGCCTTCAACCGCAGCCGCTACAGCAACCCGGAACTCGACCGCATCCTGCAAGAGGCGACTTCGACCGCCGACCGCGAACGCGCTCGCACGCTTTACGCGCAAGCTCAAGAGATCATCAGCCGCGACGTGCCGATGCTTCCGCTCTGGTACCCGGATAACATGATCGTCGCGCGCCGCAACGTCGGCAACATCAAGATCGATCCGAGCGGAGATTGGAGCTTCGTCCGCAACGTCACCGTAAAATGAACCGAAGACAAAGGAGCTTCGGCTTCCCACCTTGGTTCGATTAAGCCGGCGATGTGTCCGACTCCGCATTTATTACAATGTTGAGTTTCAATCCCACCTTGGTTCGATTAAGCCCTGGAGGCGTGGCGCCGGGCAGATTACGATCACCTGCGTTTCAATCCCACCTTGGTTCGATTAAGCCATGTAATAGCTACAACGAACCAAGCTAATCCATATTGTTTCAATCCCACCTTGGTTCGATTAAGCCGTGTGAGGCGCGGGTGGACGCGGAAGGGAGGTTACGAGTTTCAATCCCACCTTGGTTCGATTAAGCCGTCGGCAGGGGCGCGGGTTTGCCGTCCACCCGTGTGGTTTCAATCCCACCTTGGTTCGATTAAGCCGCGGCGCGTTCTCTACATCGATGGCGAGACGCACAGGTTTCAATCCCACCTTGGTTCGATTAAGCCTCGAGCAACGCGCGGCTGAGCGGATCAGTGTGCCGCGTTTCAATCCCACCTTGGTTCGATTAAGCCCAAGTTGATCGAGCGACTGCGGGCATCTTCCCACCGTGGTTTCAAT
>CAKZOF010000569.1 GCA_937135995.1 uncultured Pyrinomonas sp. | reverse complement strand
TGTCGCGCAGGCGCAGCAGAACGAAACCGACGAACGGAAGGCAAAGCGCGAACTGGAGAACAAGCCTTCCGTCTTCGAAGAAGTGACCGTCACGGCCTCCGGCATAGAACAACCGCGCGGCAAGATCACGAACACGGTGCAAGTCTTCGACCGAGATGACCTCGAACACACCTCGGCGCGCACGGTGACGGAGTTCCTTGCAGAAAACGGCGTCGCTTACTTCAATCAGTGGACGCCGGCGCAGACGCAGATCAGCCTACGCGGCGGTGCCACCGATGGACAAGGACGCGATTTCCGCAGCCAAGTGGTCGTGCTCATCAACGGAAGACGCGCTGGCACAGCCAACATCTCCAAGCTCTCTTTGCAAGAGATAGAGAGCATCGAAGTGCTTCGCGGCCCGGCATCGCTTCTGTACGGAAGCCAAGCTATCGGCGGCGTCGTTAACCTGATCACCAAAAACGGACTGACCAGTGCGGGCGAGTTCTTCCGCCTCGCAGGCGGCTCTTTCGGTTTCATCGAGACGACGGCACAACACGGCGGGATCTTCGGTCGTTTTGATTACTTCCTCGGCTTTCACGGCGCCCGACGCGGTGATTACCGTTCCGGACGCGGGAGCCCACTGCCGATGACAAACACAGGATACGAGCAACTGGGCGGACTCCTCTCGGTCGGGTTTGCTCCGACCGCGACACAACGCGTCGAGCTCGTGTTGCGCAGCGACGGTCTGTACGATGCCGGTTTTCGCGGTTCGTCTTGGGATTACGACAACTACGACAACCGCGACAACCGGTCGCTCGAAATCTCGTGGACGCGGCGCAATCCAGCCTCGCCGTTCGGTCTCAGCGCGCGTTACTATCACTTTCGCGACACGGATGATCTGCGTTGGGGATCAGAGGTCATTCGCAACAATGCGGGCAATCCAGCCCCGGGATTCGACCACGACGACAACTTCCGCCGCAACTCGGCCCACGGCCTTAAGCTCATAGCGGAACTGCGCCCCAGACGCAACAACGAAATCCTCGCAGGCTTCGACCTCGAAAAGAGTCGCCTCGACAACCGCCGCGTGCGCGTGCCCATGCCCGGCGGGCCACGCACGCAGGCCCCCCCATTCGACAACAATTCGACGAGCCGTCTCTTCGCCCTGTTCATCGAAGATGCCCAGGAGCTTTTCGATTCCAGACTGCGACTGAGCGCTGGCGTGCGCTATGATGTCGGAAGGCAGAGCATCAAGGAGACGCCGAACCAACCGCTGTTGCGCCCGCGCACCGAACGTTATTCAGCCGTGACGTGGCGAGGCGGGGCAAGTTACCGTGTGCGCAGTTGGCTCAGCTTGCGCGCAGCCGTCGGCACGGCTTTTCGCGCTCCGACACCGACGGAATTGGCCGCCGATTTCACCGCCCCGCTGGGCGGCCAGATCATCGGCAATCCCGACCTTCGACCAGAACGCGCCATTGGTTACGAGAGCGGATTTCTTTTCGCCCGCGCCCGCCTATGGGCCGATGTCGTCTTCTTCCGCAACGACATACGAGACCGCATTACAACCGTTGCGCTCGACGCCAACCGTAGTCGTTATGTCAACCGCGGCGAATCCGACGTGACCGGCGTGGAACTGCAGTCACGCTACGAATTGGGCACCTTGCGCGACCGCTACGCGCTGCGGCTTGCAACCAATGGCAGCTACCACTTCACCATGCGTGACAAAGACGCAGCAACGCGCAATTTAAACACGACCTTCATCGAGCGCATGTACAGATATCAAGCGGCATTGCGCCTGGTCATCGAGGACGAACGACACTGGAGCGCTCAATTGCGCGGGACACTCTACGGACCGACCTACCACGACACCGAGGAGAACTTGCTCATCCCCCAAGGTGAACCTTTCCGCGCCTTCATCCACGGCAAGAACCCGTTCTGGCTCTTCAACGCCGATCTGCGTTACCGCGCGACGGAGCGGGTGAGCCTTTGGCTGAGCGTCAACAACTTGCTCGACGTTAATCAACATCCGATCTTCGTCGCACTGAACCGACGCCCGACCATCGCTGACGTGCGCTTCTCGAACGGCGGCATCGGCAACAGCCTGCCGGGACGCCACGTCGTCTTCGGGCTCGACTTCCGGCACCGAAGATGAGGCGAAGGTCGCCCGTCTAGCTCGCGATGCGCTGAATGCGCTTCGAAAAGACCCGAAAGGTGCCTGAAACACAGGGGGAACAAGATCCACGGTCCGTAACCGTTTGGTCAACGAGCGAACCGGGACCTGTAGTGGCCGCTGGGGAGTCCATAAGACAAATTTGATCAACGAATTGAACAGGACGAGGGATGACTAGCGTCACACACTAGAACGGTTGATCCGTTCAAGTTCTTGCAACAAGGCGAGCGTCGCGTTGACGGCTTGCAGAGCGCGTTGCGCGCGCGGCACGTCGTCGCGCGGTCCTTGCCGAATGACGCGCTCTAGATCGCGCTCCGCGCGTTCGAGACGGGCGCGCACGGTGTCGCGCGCGTTTTTGCTGTCCAACATCGCCTCCAACGACGGGTAGCGAAAAAGATTGGTGAACGCCTCCCTTTCGTCACATTCCGATCTCGTTCCCTGCTCGAAACGGTTCATGCTCTGACCTCCGCCGCCTGTTCGAAGAAAGTTACCTTGCGAATCGGGTCTTGTGATACTATGGGCGGCGCGTTCATGTCAACGAACGCGTTCGACATTCGCTCTTGATCGAGGAATCCAGCGCCGAAGTTGAGCGTTCAACCGTCCTCGCTCGCTTTCTTATGGCTCTGAAGTTGATCCTTAAAAAACAGGCTTCGACGCCCGACGAACCGCCCCTCGCCGAACGCACGGTCAAAGCCGAAGAGGTCATCACCATCGGCAGCGACCCGGCGGCGACGCTCTCCGTCGACGATTCGCGGCTCGCGCCCGAACACATCACCATCATTCAAGAAGGCGATCGGTGGACGCTCTTCAGCCACGCGTCCGGCACGCACGTCAACGGCGAAAGCGTCCCGCCCAAAGCCCCGCACCCGGTGAAGATCGGAGACCGCATCGAGCTGCTCGATTTCGCCATCTTGCTCGCGCCCGAAGCGCCAAGCAGCAAGAGCGAACAGATGGCAACCGCGCCAAGCGACGAGAACACAGGGGCAACCGCTTCCGGCGCCGCCGAAAAGCCCGGAAGCTTTGCGACCATCCTCTCCAGTCTGCGCGACGAAGAGGACAACTTCTATTTCGTCATCCATCAACGCGACGCGACCACCGAACGCGTGTTCATCCAAAACGCGGAAACGCTCGTCGGTTGGGATGAAAGCGGAGAGCGCATCACGTGTGATCCGCTTAAAGTCGTCGTCGTCCGCGCGCTCGCGCGCAAGGAATGGTCCGGCGTGGTCGTCGAGCCACGCGGCCGAAACGCGATCAGCGTCAACGGCGAGATACTGGACCAGCCTCGCCGCTTGCGCAATGGTGATCGCCTCGTCCTGCTGCCACCGAGTGAAGCAACCGCCACAGCACAAAACTGCTACATCATCTTTCATGAGCCAGCAGCGCTCGCCGTGCTCGACTCGATCCTTCCGCAGGAATTGCCTCCGCCCGTCAACCCGCTCGCGCTGAGCGCGTCTGACGCCGCTTCACCCAATTCGTCAGAGATGGCGGCGAACGGCACGGTAGCGAGCGCCGACCCTGTGTTGCAACGAAGATTTTTCGGCTACTTCACCCTCGTCGAGATCATCATCATGGTGATCGGCACGCTGCTCGCCGCAGTGGTAATTTTTCTGATACTTGAGTATTCTTGAACTATTCAACTTGCCCTACGGTGTGATGTACCGGCGGCGCTTTTTGGGGGTTCGATATGAACAAGAGCCTCGCCTCTGCGAAGCAGATGCTGGCAGCGATCAAGCAGGGCAACGTCTCTCTGCTACTTGCCCGTCACAGTGATCTTCTGCTTCCGCTATCTTTCCTCGTCGTCATCGGCATCTTCCTTGTTCCGGTTCCAACATTCATCATTTCGGCACTGATCATCGTCAACTTGGCCATTTCGGTCATCGTGTTGATGACGTCGCTCTACATCTCGAGCCCGATGCAGTTGACCTCGTATCCATCGATCTTGCTGTTTACGACCATTCTCCGTTTGGGGTTGAGCGTCTCAGTGGCGCGCAGCATCTTGGATCAAGGTTATGCGGGCGAGGCCATCGAAGCGCTGGGCCACTTGACGGCGCGCGGAAGCATCGTCGTCGGCGCGGTGATGTTCTTGATGATCCTCGTGGTCCAGTTCATCGTGGTCGCCAAGGGTGCCGAGCGCGTGGCGGAAGTGGCAGCGCGCTTCACGCTCGACGCGCTTCCGGGCAAGCAGATGGCGATCGATGCCGACATGCGCGCCGGCCTGATCACGCAAGAACAAGCTCGCCAGATGCGCGCCGCGTTGCAGAAAGAATCGCAACTTTACGGCGCCATGGACGGCGCGATGAAGTTCGTCAAAGGCGATTCCATCGCGACCATCATCATCGCGCTCATCAACATCGCTGGTGGGCTCTATGTCGGCGTCGTCGATCGTGGGATGAGCTTTGCGCAGGCAGCGCATAAGTACACCATCATGACCATCGGCGATGGTCTAGCCGCAATCATCTCATCGTTGCTGATCACCTTCTCAGCGGGCATCGTGGTGACGCGCGTTTCGGCCGAAGAAGAACGGACCAACATCGGCGCCGATATCACGCAGCAACTACTGGCCAATGCGAAACCGTGGCTCATCGCTGCTGGCTTGCTCCTGTTGCTCGCTATTCTGCCCGGCATGCCGCATATTCCACTGTTGATTGTCGGTGCCGGACTGGCAGGAATTGGCTACAGCCTGTTGCGCGCGCAACGCCTCGCCGAACAAGAAGAGGCCGAACGCCGCGCCAAAGCTGGAGCCACCGAGGGACAGGACGAACTGCAACCGACCTTTGCTGTGCCGCTCGCTGTAGTGGTCAGCGCAGAGCTAACGCCGCTCATCGACAAGAATACTCCTTCAGGCGCGCGTTTTCGCGCGGAACTACCGAAGCTTCGCTCGTCGCTCTACTATGACCTCGGCGTGTTGCTTCCAAACTGCTACGTCAGCGGCAACGCACCGCTCAAAGCCAACCAGTATTTCATCGCTATCAAAGAGGTACCGGTCGTTTACGGGACGATCAAGCCCGATTGTGTATACGTCAACGATTCGCTCGAGAACATCCGCGTCTTCGGACTAGATGGTGAAGAAGTGCGCAATCCAGCGGATTTGCGACCTGGGGCATGGATTCCCGCCGCGCAACGCCATATCGCTGAGATGGCCGGGTTGAAGGTATGGGAGCCAGCCGAAGTCATTACGCTTCACCTTTCGATGGTGATGCGCAAGTACGCGCACGAATTCATCGGCATTCAGGAAGCCCAAGGGCTGCTCGATTTCGCGGCGCGCGGCGTGCCCAAGTTGGTCGAAGAGGTCGTCCCCAAGATCGTCACCATTCACCAGTTCACGGATGTGCTCCACCGATTGGTGCAAGAGGGGGTCTCGATTCGCGATGTCAAGACCATCCTCGATGCCTTGAGCGAGTGGGGGCGCATTGAAAAAGATCCGGTCATGCTTACCGAATACGTGCGCTCGTACATGAAGCGCTACATCTCTTTCCGCTACACGGGCGGGCGCGACACGCTCTTCGTCTATCTGCTTGATCCGGAGATCGAAGACGTCGTGCGCGGCGCGATTCGGCGCACTTCGACCGGGTCGTTTCTGTCGCTCGATCCGACGATCTCGCACGACATCATGGCAGCCATTCGCCGCGAGATCGGCACGCCGCCGCCCAACGCGCAAAAGCCGGTGATCCTGACCGACATGGAACTGCGCCGCTTCGTGCGCAAGATGGTCGAACTCGAATTCCCAAACCTGTCGGTTCTCTCCTATCAGGAGTTGACGCCGGAGTTGAACATTCAACCCATCGGGCGCATCACCATGCGCGCCGCCGTCGAAACGCAAGAGTTCGCCGCAGGCCACGAGCTACAGGCCGCTTCCGTCGCCTCGCTGGCCGAGCGTTTCTAGCGCGGGATATGGCTTGCGCATGCGGCGGCTGATCGCCCTCAACGAAAGAACTATCGGGCTGTTGCAGGCGCTGGCTGCAGATCCGATCTCTGATCCTCCCGGACGCACTTCGTCCTCGCAGATCCACTCTTGTCTTAAGACATTCAATTCCGTGACCGATGGTTCGTCACGCGGCAACGCAGCCTGTCGAGTAAGGTATTGGCTTCCGCTTTGTTTTCCCCGCGTGCGGTGTGCTAATTTCGCTTGCGTTCTACGAAACGATTGAACGGGGTGCGCCCATGCGACGCGCGATCTACCCGGGCTCATTCGATCCGGTGACTTACGGTCATCTCGACATCATCGAACGAAGCTGCAAGCTCTTCGATGAGATCATCATCGCTATCCTCGTCAACCCGGAGAAACGACCGCTCTTCACGATCGAAGAACGGCAAGCCATGCTGCTCGAAGTGCTCGACGAGATCGAAGCAGGCCGATGCACTTTGCGCGTCGAATCGTTCGAAGGATTGCTCGTGCGCTTCGCCGTCGAACGGCGCGCCGATGCTATCATCCGCGGCATTCGCGCGATCTCCGATTATGAGTATGAACTGCAGATGGCGTTGATGAACCGGCGGTTGGAGCCGAGCATCGAGACGGTTTTCTTGATGGCCGCCGAAGCCTATTCCTATGTCAGTTCGCGTCTAGTCAAAGAGATCTACCAACTCGGCGCTGCCGTGCAAGGATTGGTTCCGCCATCGGTGGAGGCGCGCATGAAGCAAAAGTTCCAGAAAGAATGAGCGAAAAGGCGCGCATCTTCGCGCGCGCGAGCCAAACCGTAGCGGGCGCAGGCAAAAGGTCGGAGAGGAGAGGGCGAAAGCGCAGATCGCCTCGCCAAGCACGGCTCATCCGGCACGATCGTATAACCCGCATGCGTACCAAACACGCTTGCCGTACTCGCTCCTGCGAAAGAAACCGCTCCCCAGACAAGCACGCTCGACAGGCAACTCCCTGCTCGGCTCGCGCGAGTTAGCTCCTTCACTGACGGCATCGACGGCTGACGAGAACTTTTGTGGTTCACGTCCCGAACGCATGTGATATACTGCGCCCGCTTTTTCCAACACCATCAAGGAAAGGGG
>CAKZOF010000568.1 GCA_937135995.1 uncultured Pyrinomonas sp. | reverse complement strand
CCGGTCACGTGATGTTCTACGTGACCTATTTCGGATTCCTTCTCTTCGTCGCCTATGCGCTTTTGCCGCGCGGCACGTTGGCGCGCCGTCTGGCGCTCACGCTGATGGCCTTTCCCGTGCTGCTCGTTGGTTTGTCGCGCGTCTACCTAGGACTCCACTGGCCAAGCGACGTGCTCGGCGCGTATCTCGTCAGCGGCCTCTGGCTCGCTGTGGTCCTTCACTCGTATCGCCGTTCCAAAGAAAGCGCGCTTGCCCCGGCAGATCAACGCTCGTGACCGCACCTTAAGGCACGGCGGCTGCCGCACGCGGCGCGCTTCGTTCCACACCGACAGGCAACAGTCGCCAGTTGCGGTCCGGTTCCGTGGGAATCGTTTTGTGCTTAGTGACCCACTCGATGATCAGTTCGCGGATCTCCTCGCTGGTCCGGCGAAGTACGGGTGCCCCCTTGAGCATGGTGTAACCGCCGCCGCCGTTGTAGCGGTAGTTGTTCGTCGCCAGCCGAAACTTCTGGTCCGGTCGCACGGGTTGCCCGCGAAATCGCAGGTTTTGAATCCGCTGACCGACCGGTTTAGTCAGATCTATTTCGTAGCTGACGCCTTCGGCGATGTCGAAGTTGTAGCCGGGAATCTTTTCATCGACCAGTTCGGCGGCCGTTTTGCCTGGAACGTAAGGCTTGAAGTAACGCGCCGCATGCTCCAGCGCCGCCTTCAATTGCGCTCCGGTCACCTCGATGACAACGAGCGTGTTCTCGTAGACGTAGAGCGAAGCGATGTCACGCACCGTCACAGGCCCGCGCGGTATGCGCGCTTGCGGATTGAAGACGGCCGCGAGCGACACGTCGGCTTGACCGGCATCGAGCTGCACCCGTTGCACGAGATCGAGAATAGCCGAATCCGCGAAACGTGCGTCGCGCGCCGAAAGCTCGCGATCGGACCAACCGATCGTCTGACTGAGCCACTCTTGCGTGGCGCGATGGTAAGGCTCGGTCAGCTTGACGATCTCCGGATCTTCAGCGACGCCTTCCACCGAAAGCGTGCGCGCGCTTTTAGCCGCTACCTGCCAGCGTCCATCCGCGCCGCGATCGAGATAGAGGTCCACGCGCGCGACGTGACTGGCCCACCGATTGGCTTGCGTGAGCAACACGCCGTTGACCCAGAGCGCCGGCACTTCGCGGTGCGTATGACCCATCAGGATGACATCTATGCCGGGAACGGTGCGCGCGATCTCGAGCGCAGCGTTCTCGTGTCGCGTCTCCGCGCTCTCGTCGCGCCCCATGCGCAGATCCTCTTCCAATCCCATGTGCATCGCCACCACCACCAGATCGACGCGCTCGCGCGTGCGCAAAATGGTGACCCACTTTCGGGCTTCTTCGACCGGATCGCGAAATTCAAGTCCGGCATAGTTCTCCGGATTCTCCCAGTTCGGAATGCCCGGCGTCGTCAACCCCAGAAGGCCGACGCGCACACCCCGCACTTCCTTGACGATGTACGGAAGGAAGAAGGTTTCATCCGTGCCCTTGCGATAGGTGTTGGCCGATAGCCAAGGGAAACGCGCCTCGCGCCGCGCTTTTTCGATCACGGCGAGACCGAAATTGAACTCGTGATTGCCGACCGCCATCGCATCGTAACCGAGCGCGTTCATCGCGAGCATCATCGGATCGGGAAGCTCGTTCATCCGCTTGTGATGCAGGTAGACGAGCGGCGTCCCTTGAATGGTGTCGCCGGAATCGATGAGCAGAAGATCAGGGTTGTCGCGCCGCGCGCGCTTGATGAGCGTCGCCACGCGCGCTAGCCCGCGCGCATCTTCCCGGTTCGTGTAGTAATCGATGGGGTAGATGTTGCCGTGCATGTCCGTCGTCGACATGATGGTGATCCACGCGCGCTGCGCGGCGCACGGCGCGACGAACCAGAACGCAAGGAGAAAGACGATCAACACCGCTGGCAACTGCCGCTTCCGCCTGATTGCGCGTTTGTCGCAACCGGGTGCGAGCAAGTCCAGAGTCGTTTTGTCTTGCTGCTTCCGTGCGGTCTCGCATTCGTCGCCACCGATGAAAGCGCGCCTGAAGCCCATCGGCAACGAACCCATTTGAAAGAAGTTTCGATGTAAATGCATCTCTTTTCAACGGTCCCTTCTTAATCTAGATGAACGTAGACTTCAGCGGCCGTCTTACCCTTGATGACGACCTCGAAGACCTTTCGCGCCGACGCGCGCACCTGTTCCATTTCGGCTTGGTTCTCGAAATAGGTGCGCCCGCGTTGCAAGACGTAGAAGGTCGGACGCGGCGCGGAATCGGGCCCGAAAGCAGGATCCGATAGCGGACGCGGTTGCAGGTCCGACCGACCACAGCGCGCGAGGTAGTAGCGCGTCGCGCTCGGCGTCTCGTGCGCGACGGTGGCCCCCGGCGGAGCGTTCTCGCAGACGAACAGCAACGCCTCGCGCAGCCCGTCGTCGTAAAACTCGTCGTGCGGGAAGTAGTAGCCAGCGCGGTCTTTGGCCAAACGATTGGTGTAGAGGCCGAAGTGCGGACCGTTGGCGAAAGCAGCGCGCGCGGGAACGGCGACGAACGTGATCGCAAGCGAAGCGGCGACGACCGGTGCTGCCCTCTTCAATCCCTGCTGCGCGAAGAACCGCTTGACCGCCGCCGCAAGCCACGCGATGCCGACGGCCGCGATCATGTAGACGAAAGGCATGAGCGACAGGGTGTAACGCAACCACTTCGCGCCGACCAACGAGTAGGGCACGATCCACAACAAGAACATCATCAACAGGAAAGCTGGCCCCGGAGCGCGCCACCGCCGGGCGATGACCGCAAGACCGACAACCAGCGCGGCGAGCAGCAGCAACGGCGTTTTGGTGGCGAGGAAGAGCAGATAGAAGTAGGGCGGCGTGCCGAACGGCGTGCTCGACATCTGGTTCGGATAGAGCCGGTCGCCCATCAAGTAGCCATGATGGGTCAACAGTTGCTCGCTCGTGTAGGAGGTCAAGTAGTGCCACGTCTGCGGCAACAAGACGGACGGATTGGCGAGCAAGAAGACAGCGGCCATGATCAAGTAGAAGACGCCGGGCGTGTGTCCGCGCGGCTCGCCGGGTGCGCGGTCGCGCACGCGCACCAGATGATGGTAGAGCATGTTCAACCCGAAGTAGTGCGGAAAGTATTTCGAAGCCAGCATCAAGCCGAACGCTGCGCCGCTCAAAACGTAGCACCGGCGCTTGCGCTTCGCTTCGCGGGACGAAGCCTGCTTGGCGCGCAAGTAGAAGTAGAAGGCCAGCAGCATGAAGAAGACGAGCAACGTGTCTTCCTTGGCGATGCGATTGTAGGTGATGGCATTGACGCCGGTGGACCACAGAGCGGCGGCGATCAACCCGATGCGACGGTCGAAGAGGGCCGCAGCGAGAAGAAAGAGCGGGACGGC
>CAKZOF010000567.1 GCA_937135995.1 uncultured Pyrinomonas sp. | reverse complement strand
TTCACCACGGCCAGGCCCGCGGCGCACGAGCACAGCATCGCGTGCAGCGCGGTCATCCCGCCCTGAGCCGCGCCGTAGCCCGTGTTCGTCGGCACGCCGATCACCGGCGCGGCGATCGTCAGGCCCATCTCCTGACTGGACCGCACGAGGCGCGGTCGATCGATGATGACGCTGCGGCCAGCGACGCGCGCCAGCACCGACTCAATGCACTGGTCCGCTTCCTCGCGCGTGATAGCATCGGGCTTGTACGCAACGTGCGGCTCGCCGCGCACGGGCAGAATGGCAAGCGCGATGAGGTTCGGGTCGTCCTGCAAGGCGCGACGCAAGCGCTCGTCGCTGCCCGCAGTTCCCATCAAACGGACCCCGCCGGCCAGTTCGAAAGCCCGCGCCAGTCCCGTCACGACGTCGCGATAACGCTGCCCGAAGAGTTCTATCTGCCGCGCCTTGTCACGCACGAGCTGCGCCTGATAGCGCGCCTCCACGGATCGCAGCTCGTTGGCGCTGCGGTCGGAGAGAAACCACCCGGCCAAAGCCAACGGCAGTGGCCCGATGACGAAGAGCATCCCAAGCACGATGTGCAGCAAACGTAAGCGCTTTGGAACGATGGGCATTCCGTCGAAGTCCGGAAAAGTTGGTGTGGCCATGGAAGCGCCGCGCTTTCTGCTGAAAGGCGGCGCACAAATGTCGATGCTATCGCTTTAAACAATACATGTCAATGTTTATGGTTTTGTTACCGCGACGCTTCGATCCTTCGCCAACGCGAGGAACGTCGGCTCATCTCCGCGTTTTTCGCTCTTTTGGCTTAGCGTGTCATGCACCTCATGGAAAAGGAGCAACCTTCGACTTTTTCCTCTCAATGATGCTCTGCACGTCCGAAGTTTTTGCGGCGCTGGCGAGGACCTCTCCCGGGCAGCAGCGATTGCGAGCAAGACACCGAGAGAGCGTTTCCACCACGCAACGTTGCGTGGTGCCGTCGCGGGGGCATCTCCTTGCGAGAGAGCGTCCGGCCGCTGCTGGCCGTTATGCTTGGACCATCTTTGTTGTGCGAACGCACCAAGATCGGCGGCGGCTTTCTGCAACATCGTTCATCGCGCTACACTTTCGCCGTCCGCCGGGTGACGCCCGGCGTCTAATCGAATGAGAAGCGCGCCGTCGTGCGCACTGGTTGGCGGCGAATGGAGTTAGCGAGCGACGAGCAACTGGTCGAGCGGGCGCTTGCTGGCGACGCAGAGGCCTTTGGCGAGATCATGCGTCGTTGGGAGCGGCGTATCTTTCTGCTCGCCTTGGGCATGCTCGGGTCGGAGGATGCGGCGCGCGATGCGACGCAGGAGACTTTCCTCTCGGCTTTTCGGAACCTGCACGGCTTTCGTCGCGAAGCTAAGGTCTCATCGTGGCTCCATCGCATCGCCGTCAACCAGTGCATCACGCGCATGCGACGCGAGCGCGTGCGCGCCGAAGAGTCGCTCGATGAGCCGAACGGCGCGCACTTTGCGCTCGACGATTATCGCGCGGCGTCGCCAGCGCACGAGGTGGAGGCGCGCGAGCGCGTGGAAGCTGTTCGCCGGGCGGTGAACGCGCTTCCGCCGGAGCTCAGACAAGTGGTCATCATGAAAGAGTTCGAGGAGATGACCTTTCAAGAGATCGCTGAGACATTGCAGTTGCCGGTCAGCACGGTCAAAAGCCGGCTTTACACGGCCCTCAAGCAACTGCGCATGAGGCTGGAGAGGTTCAACGTAGTAGGGGAAGAATATGCATCGAGAAGATTTTGACGAAACCCGCACGTGCGCCGCTGACTTAATCGCTTACCTCTATGGCGAGTTGAACGAAAAGGCTACCGCACGCTTCGAGAAACATCTTGTGTCTTGCGCGGCGTGCCGCGAAGAGCTCGCGTCCTTCAGCCGTGTGCGCGTCGCAATCGGCGAATGGCGCGAGGCAGCTCGTGTCGCCGCAATGGATCAGCCAACTTTGGTCGCCGGGCGGGTTCCCGAATGGCGACGTGCGGTGCAAGCTTTGCGCGACTTCTTCACGCTCTCGCCCCTCTGGCTGAAAACGAGCGCGGCGTTCGCCTCGGCAGTCATCTGTGCGCTGGCAGCGCTGGCCGTGATCAACGCCGAGATCGATTATTCCGCACGAGGCGTGACGCTGCGCACGGGACTCGTTCGCACGCCAGCGCAACCTGAACGAAACGACCGGTCTTCCGATGCGCTCTACACGCGCGAGCAAGTCGAGCGCATCGTGGCCGAGCGCGTGGCGCAAGCGCGCGCCGAAGCCCTCGAGCGCCTCGCTGAAGCGCAGGCGGTCCGAGTCGCCCCAGACGCGCCCGAAGAGAGCGTACGCGCGTCAGCCGCGCCGCGTCGTGCCGCAGCGCCGCGTCGTGCCGCTCTCGTGCAAGAGCAGCAAGCCGTTTACGCGCGCAACGATGAAGCGATCCCGCGGCTGTCTGACTTACTGAGCGAGATCAACGATTGATGATAGCAAGTGCGACATCGCTCGTGCGAGCTTCAACTTTGGCTGGAGTTCTGGCCTGAGACCAAAGGTAGGGAAAGCGAACGGCCAGCGAGAAACCGCGGGTTTGGACGGAACAAGAAATGAGCTCAAGTCTGTTACGCCGCTGTCGGGCGGCGTTGATCAAGCGGCAAGATCGCATGAAGACGCGAAGAGGATCGCGAGCACGGTGCTTCTGGCACGCCGGAGCGGCAGCGCTCGTCGCCGCGTACTTGGCGCTAGCGCAGGCGCCAGCGACGAAACCGACGAACCAGAAGGCCCCGGCCAATCGCGCGGCGACGCCGCAGCCGTCGCCAACCAACCGGCCCGGTACGCAAAATCAGAACGCGCCGGCGCGCCCGCGCTCGTTGCTCGATCTACTGAACCTGACGCCCGAACAACGGCAGCAGATCCGCGAAATACGGCGACGCAACAACCGCAACGGCCAACTCGTTGCCACTCGCCTGCGTCAAGCACAACGCGCGCTCGATGAAGCCATCTACGCCGATCAGCTGGACGAACACGAGATCGAAGCGCGCATTCAAGAGCTGGCCGACGCGCAAGCAGCGGTGACACGCCATCGCGCGCGGGTCGAACTGGAGATCCGTCGCGTGCTCACACTGGAACAATTGCGTCTCTTCAGACAACTGCGCGAGCAAGAGCGAGCCCGCCAACAGCAACAGCGCTCGACAGCCCAACCGCCGACGTCGCAGAAGCCGGCTGCCAACGCTCCCGCCTCGCCGAGCGTTCGTCCATGATCCGCTCACCATGGCGTGCTTGACGCTCGCCCGACTTTTCCCGCAAGATAGCTACCCGATTCGCGCAACCGAGCGCCTGCCTCGAACACGAACGACGAAGCGGCAGGCGTTCTTTGCGCTTTTCACCGGATCATGAACATCGCCACGCGCGCCCTGCTAGAGGTTCAGGAGATGACGTTGCTGGTGGCGCGAGCCGCCCGCGGCCTTTTCAAACGCCCGCGCTACTTCAACGAGATCGTCACGCAGATGGACATCATCGGCGTCGGCTCGTTGACGATCATCTTGTTGACCGGGTTCTTCACCGGCGGCGTGCTCACCCTGCAGACCTATCCGACGCTGAAGTACTACGGCGCGCAGGACCAGACCGGACGTTTGGTGGCTATCTCTCTCGTGCGCGAACTGGGCCCAGTGTTGACGGCGCTCATGGTGACGGGGCGCGTCCAGCGCGAGGCCGGGCTCCAGAGGGATGCCGTCCAGATAGCGGCGGAAGGATCCTGCGTTGCGGATCTGCACGCCCAGCGAGTATTCCAGCATCCGTCTGGCCTGCGGCGGGTCAATCATCAGCACTCCGGGGAAGCTGAATAGGCAGGCGTCCCGGTCCGTGTAAGACCCCGTCAGGTCGTAGCGCGGGGAGCGGCTGGAGGTGACCACCATCCTTTCCGTGTCCAGGGTCACCCCTGTGCTGTAAAAGTAGTTGTACAGGGCGTTCAGGTTCAGCCGGCCGGCGTGCGGCACGGCCGCTCCGCGGCACCCCACCACCCTTTCGGCCAGCCATCTCAGAGTGGAGTTATAGAGATGGTCCCAACCGTGCTGCGCCAGGTCCTCTGCGCTCGCCATACCGCCGTAAGCCTCCAGACCCAGCCCGACGAAGAGCGTCAACTCCATCGTCGCACCGGCTTCCAGCGCCTGAGAGCGGACCGCCCGGCAGACCAGCGCT
>CAKZOF010000566.1 GCA_937135995.1 uncultured Pyrinomonas sp. | reverse complement strand
TTCCAAGATGATGCCCGCGATCTCCCAATGTCCCGTGGTCGTATCTTTACCGTTGGACAGCAACGCGCAACGACCGTAGCAAGCCTCCGGCGAGTTGACTGGCTCGAGGCCGCGTAACGGTCGAATATTGCTTAATCCCAATCGCTGTAGGTTTGGCACATGCAACCCGCGCAGTTCAGCGATGTGCCCCAAAGTATCGGCGCCTTCGTCACCCCATCGGTCGGCATCCGGCATTGCGCCGATGCCGACGCTATCGAGCACGATCAAAACGACGCGCGTGAAAGGTCCGTTCGTTTTCATCCTCTTCTCCCGAAAGAATCATCTCTTTCGCGCACCATCTGCGCCACCGTTTCGACGTGGTGCGTCTGCGGAAACATATCGAACAGCGAGACGGATCGCACAACGTAACCACGCTCAACGAACTTTCGCACGTCGCGCGCCATGGCTGCCGGATCGCATCCGACGTAGGCGATGCGCGCCGGAGCGAGCCGCAGCAGATGGGTGACCGTTTCATTCTCCAGTCCGGCGCGCGGCGGATCAAGCAGAACGAAATCGACCGGTCCAGCGATCTCCGCCGCACGCAACCAATCCAGTACGGACGCGCACCGCACCTCGACGTTGGTGGCCCCGGCGCGCTGCGCGTTCGCGCGTGCGAAGCGACAAGCAGTGAGATTCTCCTCGACGGCGACGACGCGCGCGGCGCGCTTCGCCAGCGGCAACGTAAACAAACCGACTCCGCTGTACAGATCGAGCGCGAGAACGCCACCGGCGCCGTCAGTCGCTGCTCGCACGAGCGCGCTCAAGACGTGCTCGTTGACTTGGAAGAAGCATTCGGCATCGAACCGATAGATCATCTCGGCGACCGTGCGCTCCACCGCGCGCGGTTGCGCTCCCCATTCGGGCACAAGTTGCGCTACCGGCGAAGGTGCGAGCGAAACGCTGCCCTCGTCTCCAACGAGCGCATGAATCGACCGGACCGAAGGCGGCAAGCGATGGAACTCATCGCGTTCGCGTAGTTTCGCTAACGTTTCCATCAAGGGCTGAGCGAGCACGGGACATTCCGTGATCTCGACTACCTCGTGCGACCCGCGCATGAAATAGCCAATTCTTCCAAGCTCTCGATTCAGTTGCCACTCGGCGCGCGACCTATAGCGCCATTGCGCTGGCGACGGCACGATGCTTAAGTCAGCGACTTCCAAGCGCCCAATGCGCCGCAGACAATCGCGCACGATCTCGACCTTGGCGGCCAGTTGCGCTTCGTAGCTCAACTGCTGAAAGTCGCATCCGCCGCAACGCCCGAAGAACGAGCAACGCGGCGCGACCCGTGCGGGTGAAGGCGCAAGCAGGCGGACGATGGAGGCGAATCGAACGCGCGAAGAGGCGCGCTCGATTCTGACGAGCGCGCGATCTTGCGGCGCCGCCAGCGCGACCATGATCGTCTCGCCGCGCGCGTGAGTCAATCCCCACCCACCCGGAACGATCCTCTCTATTTCGACCTCCAGTTCCTCTCCGACGCGCATCGGTTTCAAGTTTAGCTTCCCGCCCCCGCACTGACAACGAGAAGCGACATTCCCTCTTTACATATGAGGTTCAAGCCAAACGCCGCTCTCTGCTTGGAGAACGAAGTATTTGGATCTTGTCATTCGATCTCGAAATCGGCGAAGGATCGGTGGTGACGCGCCGTGCGGACCGATCAGGACGAGAAGCTCTCTGGTTCGGAGAGCGCGACGTGCGCGGTTAAGTGCGTCTCACGAATCGAAATCAAAAAAAAGCTAGCTCGTTCGGAGAACGAGCTAGCTCGGAGGCGTGTGGATCGGCTCCACACGGTGCTGGAACTCATCGATTTTTGCGACGGCGACGCGCCCACACCCCCGTTCCGGCCATTCCGGTGCCGAACAACAAGAGCGTGGCCGGTTCCGGTATGGGCTGCCCGACTGGAGCCGCTAGCCCGGTGATAACCAGACCACTTCCGATCTGACCGATGAGCGTTGCCGCTCCGGTGGCGAGATTGATCTGGTAGAGCGATGAGAAAGTCGAGCCGCGCGGCACGAGCGCTGCATAGGCTACTCCCGTCAACCCTGAGATATCGAACCCCGTGATGCTTTCGGCATCGACGCCGAGCGAGCCGACGAGGTTGAGCGTCCCGTTGTTGGGCGGGTTTTGAATGAAGAGTTGATCCGTGGATGAATCGATCACGTAGAGCGTGGTGGTTGTTGCGCCCGCGAAATTGTTCGTGTAGGCGGCGGCGACAACGTTGGGATTGCCCGGATTGAGCGTACCATCAACGATCGTTGCGCCGTTGTCAACGTTGATCCGCAAGTTCTGATCGGCGTCGCTGACTACCCGCAACCGGTCGGGAACGGGATTGAAATCGACGCCGAAAGAGCTTCCAACGGGCGCCGTGGTCGTTTGCGATTGGAAGACGGCGACGCCGGTCAGCGGATTCAAGATGTAGATTCTTCCTTGGTTTGTGATGCCGTAGAGTTGGCCGTTGGCCGGGCGACGGTCGATTCCGATCAAAGTTTCGCCCGAAACCAAACCCGTGATGGCCGCTGAGTTGGTGATGGTGCCGGGTGTAGCGCTGTCGAATGTGACCAGCATGTTGGTTGAAGTCAATGCGACGAGCGGTTCAGCTTCAGCTTGCCGCGTCGCACCCACAAACGAGAGCAGTAGGGCGATCAGTGCTAGCAGCCCCCATTTCCGTGTCGTCATGTTGCTTGCTTACCTCCATCTATCTCAATTGTTTCGAGTCTCACGTCCTCGAAAGCGCATTCTCGAGAGGAAAGATTCAAAGGATCGCTGCCGTCGACGACCCGAAGATTCAAAGAAGAACGGAATGGCCGAATCGTCTTCGCGCTGGGCGTTTGCCAACCGAAAAGCGCCCTCCACTATCGAGACGTTCGGCCATTCCGCGATGCGGGCCGCTTTCAGTCGCGCCGACGACGTCTCAAAGCGGCACCGATGCCAGCCAATCCGGTGCCCAGCAGCATCATCGTGGCCGGTTCAGGAACGGGCACGACAGCTCCCGGCCCATCGATGGTTGCCTTGAAGGCACCGGAATCTTCAAACAGAACGCCCGGCCCACCGATCTTGCCCGTGACGACCAGAACGTAGTTGACTCCGGTCGACAACGTGCGGGTGAAGCCGGACCGCGTCGTGTCGCCCATGAGATCATCATTGGCGACGACGAAATTGGTCAGAGGGCTCGAGGGGTTGAAGGAGCTCACATAAAGCACGAGGAAAGGATCGTAAACGCCCGGCTCGAGTGACTGCAGGACGAACGAGTACGGTCCCGGCGTCGCCACCGAGAAGCCGAACGCTTTGTAAGGCACGCTCGTCCCCAGCGGAGACAGCATCATGCCGTTCTCTTCGGGCCGATTGAAACGACCGTCGGGGTTGCTGAAAGTGTTTCCAGTGAAGGTAAGGGTCACAGCCTGCGCTGCGCTCAGGGCGCCGAGAATGAACAGGGCGGCAAACGCTAGTTTGAGACGCATAAGAGTTTCTCCTCCTCGAAAGAAAGTTTCTTGGGCTACCTGATGGCACCGTTCATGCGGTTCGGGAAGAAGCCGAAGCCAGCTGACCGCCCGCCGAGATAGACGATGCTCAACACCTGCGTCGGCGTCCGGCTGAAGGCAATGCCATTGGCGTCCGACACGACGATGTTCGCTTTGCCGTTCATCAAGATGCCCTGATCAAGATCGGCTGGCCCATCGGCTGCATCGCGCAAGTCCGAGATCCGTTGCGCGGCATCGAAGAAGCCACGCGCGTAGAGCACTGTGCGAATGTTGCTCGCATGGTAAGCTTCCACGGCGAGAATGCCAGCGGCAGCTTCCAAGAAATCCTTGTTCGATAGGAAGCGTGCTGCCCCCTTGTATGCCGTCACGCCGACATCTTCGAAAATAAAGGCGGCGAGCAGGAAGTTGTTTTCGTTGGCGTACGGGTCAAACGTCTCGGTCGGACCGATCAAACCAGCGGCCCGTGCCGCTTTGGTGAAGCTGTCCTGAAGGTCGATGGTCGGACGCGCAACTGCAGCGCTGCCTAGACCGGCGCGCAGAAACCGGACGTGCGCCTCCTCGTCGGCAGCGATCTCCTCGGCATACTCGCGTATGCTCGGCGTTGTGAACGGCACCTGGCGCCCGCCGATCACGGGGCCGAGCGTGCCCGTGCCCGTCACGTCGCTGTCGCTCAAACCGCGACCGAAAGCGGCGCGGACGTAAAATTCGGCCTCGAGGTACTCGAGATTGAGGGCGAAGTTGAGGATGTTGACGTCGTTGAGCTCGCTGCTCTGAGCTATCAAGTTCACCGATCCGAGGTGACTTGCACCCAGCACGCCGAGCCCGGCTACTCCCGCTTGTTTCATGAACCGGCGACGAGTCGCGCGGCTTTGGCGAATCTTCTCCAAAAGATCGGACATAAAGAACTCCCCTCCTTTCAGACGTACAAAGCCTTGTGTCGGCCTTCGTACGCGACGGTGGTGATCGCAGCTTCAGTCTCGCGGGCAAGCCGTGCTTGCCCATATGTTTTCTCTGAAGATATTTACGGTTCTCAGCCACCAATC
>CAKZOF010000565.1 GCA_937135995.1 uncultured Pyrinomonas sp. | reverse complement strand
GGAAGGGATCGATCCCGTGCCGATCGCCGAGCTGCGCGCGATCCTCGATCTGCTCGATGCGCACGGGGCGAAGGCGACGTTCTTCGTGGTCGGCGAGCGACCGAAGGGCGAAAGCAGGTCGAGAACCGAGTCAGAGGCGGTCGTGCCGGAGCCCACGATCGTGTGGATGCTCTCATGGTTTTCTCTCGGTCGAGAAACGAGTCAGGAACGGTCGCGCTGGCGTTGCGATTCGGATCGAGTCGAAGCCGAGCCGGGACGCGAGACGGATCGCGCCGCAAGCGACGAAACAGAGGTGAAGCGCGCAGGTCGCTGTGCGTCTTGTTCTACAAGTTGGGTCGGCGTTGGTGTCGGTATGAAGATCGTTCGCGTCATCGCGCGTTTGAACGTCGGTGGGCCGGCGCGGCACGTCGCGTGGTTGACGGCCGGGCTGCGGCCGCGCGGCTTCGAGACCACGCTCGTGTGCGGCACGGTGCCGCCGGGCGAAGACGACATGAGCGATTTTGCGCGCGCGCTCGGCATCGAACCGGTCTGCATCCCAGAGATGAGCCGCGAGATATCGCCGCGCGATTTGGTCTCGATCTGGAAGTTCTATCGTTTGCTGTGCCGCGAGCGTCCTGACATCGTGCACACGCACACGGCCAAGGCTGGCACCGTCGGGCGCATTGCCGGTCTGTTTTACCGCTACCTGACACCGGCGGCGTTGGTCGGAAGGCCGCGCCCGTGCAAGTTCGTGCACACGTATCACGGGCACATCTTTCACGGGTACTATGGACCGGCGCGGACGCGCCTGTTTCTCGCCATCGAAAAGGCGCTCGCGCGACTGGCGACGGACCGCCTCATCGTCATCAGTCCGCAGCAGCGGCGCGAGATACACGAACGCTTCGGCGTCGGGCGTGCCGAACAGTTCGCCATCGTTCCGCTCGGGTTAGATCTGGCTCCCTTCGACGGTTGGGAGAAGCGGCGTCCGGCGGCGCGCGCGGCGATGCTTGATCTTTTCGGCGCGCCGTCCGACGCGTTGCTGATCGGCATCGTCGGACGCTTGACGGAGATCAAAAACCACGCGCTATTTCTTCGCGCGGCGGCTTGCTACCGCGCTGCGTGTGAGCCCGAGATGCGGCGCCGAACGAGATTCGTCGTCATCGGCGATGGACATCTACGAGCCACGCTGGAAGCGGAAGCGCGGCGGCTCGGACTCGGTGCGGTGGTCCATTTCGCGGGCACGCGCCGTGACCCTGAAAACTTCTATGCCGCGCTCGATCTCGTCGCGTTGACTTCGCGCAACGAAGGCACGCCGCTGACGATCATCGAGGCGCTGGCTTGCGAACGCCCGGTGGTGGCGACGGCCGTTGGTGGCGTCGGCGATCTTCTCGGCGGCGCAGAGGACTTGCAACTTTGCCGCGAGGCGTACAAGATATGCGAGCGCGGCGTGCTGGTTCGTCCGGATGATGCTGAGGGTTTCAGCCGCGCGCTTATGCGCACGATCTCGGACGAAACGCTGAGGCGAGAGTTGGGGCGACGCGGGCGCCTCTTC